>NZ_JBEXSY010000021.1:0-117303 GCF_040613895.1 Nocardiopsis sp. NPDC006198
CGCGTCTCGCCCGAGAGCTCCGCAATGGTCTGGTGCTGCGCGGGCACGCGCACGGGGAGGCGCCCGCCGGAGGGGGACTCCGGCGGGTGTCCTCACCCCTCCAGGGACGTGACCAGGTCGTCGGTGTGGACGGCGCGGGAGGGCGGCGCGGCCCCCTTCCACTCCATCCGCGACCACGGGAGCTCCAGGTCGTCCGGGTCGAGGACCTCCCGCGGAGCCAGGTCCTCGATCGCCGCGGCCTCCCCGTGGCGCGCGAACACCGACTCCACGTACCGGTGGCCGGTGTCCGGCGCCAGGAACACGACGCGGCGCCCCGGGCTGCGGCGGGCCTCCCACCGCGCCGCGAGGTGGGCCGCCCCGGTGGAGAGCCCCGCGAACACCGCGTGGCGGCGGAGCAGGTCGACGGTCCCCGCCAGTGCGGCCGAGAACCCGGTCCAGTGGACGGTGTCGTAGAGCGAGTGGTCGACGTTGCCGAACGGGATGGAGCTGCCGATGCCCGCGATGATGATGTCCCGGTCCTCGACGCCGTCGCCGCCGAACGTGACGCTGCCGAAGGGCTGGACCCCCACCAGCGCGGTGCCGGGCTCCCTCTCCCGCAGGAAGCGGGCCAGGGCCCCGGTCGAGACGCCCGTCCCCACGCCGCCCACCAGGGTCAGCGGCTCGCCCCCCGTCTCCCGGGCGATCATGTCGGCGGCCTCGCGGTAGCCGAGGGCGTGGACGTCGTCGTGGTACTGGCGCATCCAGTGGAACCCGGGGTTGTCCCGGATCACCTCGCGGACCCTGCGCACCCGGCGGTTCTGGTCGAGCCGGAGGTCGTCGGAGGGCGGCATCTGCTCCAGGGTGGCCCCGAGCACGGCGAGCTGGACGCGCAGGGTCCGGTCGACCGTCGTGGAGCCGATGATGTGGCAGCGCAGGCCGTAGCGGTGGGCCGCCAGGGCCAGGCCGTGGGCGTACATGCCGCTGGAGCTGTCCACGAGGGTGTCGCCCGGGCGGACGGCCCCCGTGTCGAGCAGGTGGCGGACCGCCGCCACGGCGGAGGCCACCTTCATGGACTCGAAGCGCAGGCAGGCCAGCCCCCCGCCCAGGTCGATGAGGTCGGGTCTGCCGACGGCCTCGGAGAAGTGCTCGTCCACGGTCACCCCTCCCCTCCCCCGGCCGTTCTCCGGTCCGCACCGTGGGCCCGGTAGCGGTAGAGGGAGGTCGGGTCGGCGCTGAACTGGGAGAACGGGAAGGGTTCGGCCGACAGGGCGCTCACGCCCGCGCCGAGGAACGCGCGGGCCACGGCCGCGCCGCTCTGCGCGTAGACCACGAGCGGGACGTCCCGTTCGCGGCAGCGCTCCAGGATGCGGTCGAAGGTCCCGTTGCCCAGGGTCATCCCGGTGGCGACGACGGCGTCGGCCTCGGAGAGGACCTCCTCCATGTCCGGGGTGACGGGGTCGCCCCACTGCGTGCTCCGCAGGTTCAGGTCGCAGGGAAGACAGCGCCCTCCCCTCTCGTGGATGGCGGCGACGAGGGGGTTCACCACGCCGATGAGGCCGACCTTGCGGCCGTCGGGCTCGGGGACGAGACCGGCGACGGCCGCGTCGCGGGCCAGGGCCCGCTCCTCCGGGGTGCCCCGGGGCAGGACGACCTCCTCGGCGCGGGGGTCCTCGGCGTGCGGCGAGGCCTGTCCCAGGTAGGCGTCCAGGGCGGCGAGCCGCAGCGGGAGCGGCCCGTGCAGGAGGAGGTCGCGCAGCGGGGCGCCGGACGCCTCGGCGCAGACCGCGGGGTCCAGGGCGCCCTGCTCGAAGGCGCACGCGCCGAAGGCCCGGCCGACCCTGACCAGGACGTACTGGTTGAGGTAGGTGACCCCTCCCCCCGCGAGCCGGGTGCCGTGGTGGACCCAGAACACGCTGGTCGCCGGGGGCAGGTCGGGTTCGGCCAGCACCGACCGGAAGAGTGCGTCGAGGTCCTTCATCGGACGGCCTCCCTTTGGTGGGCGCCGTCCCCGGCCCCGGCGGGTCCGCGGGTCAGCCGGAACAGGTGGGTGAGGACGCCGTCCTCCCAGTCGTGCAGGTGGTGGATCCGGGCCCTGAACCCGGTGTCGGCGGCGTGGCCGATGATGCGGCGCAGGTCGGCGGTGTTGGACACGATGAGGTAGACCTCCCCGCCGGGGGCCAGCAGGTCGCGTTCGGCGATCTGCGAGAAGAAGGCCTCGGTGACCGCGGCTCCGGCGCACACGTTGCGGACCACGTCGGGGTCGTCGCTCACCGGCTGGCTGACCGCCGGGGGGTTGAACGTGACGACGTCCGCCTGGTGGCCCTCGGGGAAGCCCGCGAAGACGTCGGAGACGACCGGGACGAACTCCGGCGCCTGCGCGCCGGTGACGAGCCTGCGGTAGTTGTCCCCGGCCGCGCGGACGCTGTCGGCGTGCACGTCCACGGCGTAGACCCGCGCCGCTCCGCGCAGGCCCGCCACAGCGGTCTCGACCCCCAGGCCGACCCCCATCGCGGCGTAGCGCCTGCCCCGCACCGCGATGTCGCCGTCGAGGAGGCGCTGGTGGATCATCCGGCTCGTCTCCCCCGGCATGAACACGCCGGGAGGGACGGTGAAGTCCCATCCGTTCCAGGTGTAGGTGCGGTGGGTGCGGAGGTCGGCCTTGGGCTGGTTCATGCCGATGATCTGCTCGGCCGGAAGAGGGGGAGGGAGCTGGGCGATCAGGGAGGGATCCACGCGGGTCCTTTCGACGGCGGAGGGGTACGTCTCGGAATGCGGACACGGGGCGCCGGCACACACGCCCCAGGTCGCATCTCGGACACCGGACCGACCGCGCGGGGCGGCAGGGGCGGCTCTGGCGATGACGACTATAGGGGAAATGAAAATCATTGTCAGCAGATGGCGGCGATGTGAATACGAGCGTTAGTGGTTATCGTTTTCACTAAGATGGAACAGACCCCTGCCGAACCGCCAGAGAGCGAGAGACCACGCGTGTCAACGACGACGCCGAACCAGACCGATCCCCGCCGGCTACGGGGCTCCCCCCTCCTCGACCCCGCCTTCGTGCGCCTGTGGTGCGGAACCACGGCGTCGGGCCTGGCGACCTGGGCCCTGCCGTTCATCCTCGGTCTGGCGGTGCTCGACGGCTCCCTCGGCGCCGTGGGCCTGGGACTGGTCCTGGCCACGCGGACCGCGGGCTTCCTGGTCGCGGTCCCCCTCGGCGGGCTGCTCGCCGACCGCCACTCCCGGCGGTCCGTCGTCCTGTGGTCGGGGCTCGCGGCGGCAGCCGCCACACCCGTCCTCGCCCTGGGGCTGGGCACCTCCACCGCGCTCATGGCAGCGGCGGCGGCCGTGGTGGGCGTCGGCCAGGGCGCCTGCCGCCCCGCGTTCCAGGCGCTCACCGCCGAGGTCGTCGACCCCGAGGACCGGCAGCAGGCCAACGCGGCCCTCACGTTCTCCGTGCGGGGCGCCACCCTGCTCGCCCCCGGGCTGACCGCGCTGCTGTCGACGGTGACCGGCACGGGAGCCCTGCTCCTTGTCACGGCCGCGCTGTGGCTCGCGGCCGCACTCCTGCCCCCGGCGGGCGCCGCGGCGGGGACCGGGGAGCGGGCACCCCGCGCCGCCTTCCACACCGAGTTCCTCGAAGGGCTCGCCGAGGCCCGCAGGCACCCCTGGTTCGTCGCCGGGCTGGGCGCCCTCACCGTGGTGATCGCCCTGGGCTACTCCGCCACCAACGTCCTGCTCCCCCTGGCCAGCCGCGACCACTACGGGACCGAGGCGGTCCTGGCCGGGGCGCTCACCGCCTACACCGGCGGCGCCCTCCTCGGCGCGGTGCTGGTCTCCCGGTGGCGGCCCCCGGCCCAGGGGTGGACCGCCCTGGCCGGGCTGGCCCTCTACGGCCTGGCCCCGCTGAGCCTGATCCTGCCCGTGGGCCCCCTGGCGGTCATGGCCGCGTACGCGGTGGTGGGGGTCGGCGTGGAGCTGTTCAACGTCCCGTGGTTCACGGCGGCGCAGCGGGAGGTGGAGCCCGGCAAGCTCGCGCGGGTCTCCTCCCTGGACTTCCTGTTCTCCTACGGGCTCGCGCCCGTGGGCCTGGCCCTGATCGCCCCGGCCGCGCAGGCCTTCGGCGCCGGGCCGGTGCTCCTGGCGTGCGCCGTGCTGTGCGTGGCGGCGCCCGCGCTGGCCGCGCTGGCCCCCGGGGCCCGGGATTTCCGGACCCCCTGAGCCCCGGACCGGGGCGGTCGGCGCCGACCAGGGCCCCGTGGTGCCGTGGCCGAAAACGTCGCCGATGTGATGTGAGGGGCCCCGACCCCGATGATCTTGTACCTATAGACGTTCTCGACGCCCAACCTCGCTATAGGTACAAGATCACGGCGGAAAGGCGGAGCGGAGCCGTGCACCTTTCCGGGGACGGGACCGGCCCTCAGGCCCCCCGGTCCGCGGGGACGTGGCGGGTCGGCGGCCCGGTGTACTCCGCCAGGACCGACCGGGGGAGCGGCCCCTTGATCCGGGCGCCCGACCCGTGCTCCTCCCAGGCGTGGGCGAGGATCCCGACGGAGCGGGAGAGCACGAACAGCCCCCGCGCCAGCTCGGCGGGGAACCCCAGGGACGCGTAGACGACCGCCGTGGCGCCGTCCACGTTCATGGGGACGGGTCTCGCACGCCCCTCGGACAGGGCGGCTTCGAGGGCCAGGGCCGACTCCAGGGGGCCGCCCGGCACCACGCCCTCCTCGACGGCCGCCCCGACCAGGCCCAGGAGCGGGTCGCGGCGGGGGTCGCGGGGGTGGAAGCGGTGGCCGAACCCGGGCACGTACTCCCCCCGGGCGCGGTACCCGGCCACCTCGTCGGCGGCCACGCGGTCCACCGGGGCGTCCCCGGCGCGCAGGGCCGCCATCCGCTCCAGGAGCTCCACGCACTGCTGGCCCGCTCCGCCGTGGACGTCCCCGAGGAGGTTGACCCCGGTGGCGACGGCGCTGTTCAGGCCGACGCCGCAGGTCGCCGCCATGCGCGCGGCCGCGATCGACGGCGCCTGGGGGCCGTGGTCGACGGCGGCGACCAGAGCCGCCTCCAGCAGGCGGGACTGCCGGGGGTCGGGCAGTTCCCCGCGCAGCATGAGCCACACGGTGTCCACGAACGAGGCCTGCCCGATCAGCTCCTGGACGGGGTAGCCGCGCGGCTCGATCTCGCCCGGGGCGATCCTGATGACCCCCGTGGACCACCAGCTCCCGATCTCGCGGCGGGTCATGGACTCCTGGCCGGGGTCGCTCATACGGTTCCCTCCTCGCGCAGCCTGTCGATCTCCTCGTCGCCGAACCCCGCCTCGCGCAGGATCTCGGCCGTGTGCTCCCCGAGCACGGGGGGCGGTCCGGGCGGGGCGAGGGCGGCCCCGTCCACGTGCACCCCGCTGCCGAGGACCCGCAGCTCGCGCCCCTCCTCCCCGGGAAAGGGGAGCGTGTGCACGAGGCCCCGGTGCTCCACCTGGTCCAGGTCCAGCGCCTCGGCCACGCTCAGGACGCGGGCGGCCGGGACGCCCGCCTCGGACAGCTCCCGCTCCCACTCCCGGGCCGTGCGCCGGGCGAGGTGCTTCTCCAGCTCCTCCCGCAGGGCGTCCCTGTGGGCCTTGCGGTCCTCGCGGCGGGCGAAGCGCGGGTCCGAGGCCAGGTGGGGCGCGCCGACCAGGGCGCACAGGGTCTCGAACTGCTCCTGCTTGTTGGCGGCGATGTTGAGCGCGCCGTCGGCCGCGGCGAAGGTGCCGGAGGGCGCGGCGGTGGCGTTCTCGTTGCCGATGGGGGACGGCTCGACGCCGGTGGTCAGGAAGTTGGAGACCCCCCACCCCATGGCGGTGATGGCGGTCTCCAGCATGGACACGTCCACGCTGGCGCCGATCCCGGTCCGCTCGCGCCGCACGAGCGCGGTGCTGACCGCGAAGGCCGCGGCGAGGCCGCCCAGGACGTCCGCGACGGGGAAGCCGGCCCGGAGCGGCCCGGTCCCCGGGGTGCCGGTGGCGCTCATCATCCCCGAGAGCCCCTGGACGATCTGGTCGTAGGCGGGGCGCCCGCTCATGGGGCCGTCGGCCCCGAACCCGGAGACCGCGCAGTACACCAGCCGGGGGTTGATCCCGCGCAGCCGCTCCCAGCCGAAGCCCAGCCGCTCCAGGACCCCGGGGCGGAAGTTCTCCAGCAGCACGTCGGACCCGCGGACCAGCCGCTCCATCACCTCGCCGCCCCGGGGGGACTTGAGGTCGAGCGTGAGGGAGCGCTTGCCGGCGTTCTGCGCCAGGAACGACGCGCCCAGGCCCCGGGCGCTGAGGTCGGGGGCGGCTCCGAGCCGCCGGGCCAGGTCCCCGCTGCCGGGCACCTCGACCTTGACCACCTCCGCCCCCATGAGGGCCAGCTGGTAGCCGGCGTAGGGTCCGGCCAGGACGTTGGTCATGTCCAGGACGCGGACCCCGGCCAGCAGGGGTTCGGGCTGTTCCGCCGCGCTCATCGGGCCGTCCTTCCGGGGCCGGCGGGCCCGCCCAGGGGGTCGAGCCCGATGCCGGTGATGCGCCCCGCCGCGCCGACGACGGCCGAGGTGAAGCTCTCGACCGCGGCGTCGGTGAAGCGGGCGGTGGGCCCGCCCACGGCCAGGGCCGCGACGGGGACGGCGCCGTCCGGTCCGTACACGGGGGCGGCGACGCCGGAGGCCCCGGTCTCGCGCTCGCCGTGGCTGACCGCGTAGCCCAGCCGCGCGGCGCGCTCCACCTCCTCCTTGAGCCGGTTGAGGTGCCCGGGGCCGTGGGGCGAGGCCGCCGAGACGCGCAGGAGCAGGGACTCGGGGGCGCCGATGAGGAGGACCTTGCTGGCGGAGCCGCCCCACAGGACCATCTCGTCACCGGTGTTCACGACGTGGCGGAGCCGCTGGGGACCCTCCTCCTGGGCGACGCACACGCGCACCGCGTCCGCGCGGACGTAGAGGTTGACGGTCTCCGCGGTGTCCGCGACGAGTTCGCGCATCACCGCCCGGACCGCCTCGGGGACCCTCCAGACCGCGTGGGCCAGGCGGGCCCACCGCAGCAGTCCGGGGCCCACCCCGATCCGGCCGTCGGGCCGGGTCCACAGCAGCCCCCGCTGTTCCAGGGTTCCCACCAGTCGCAGGACGGTCGTCTTGGCCAGACCCGTCCGCTCGGTGAGCTCCCGCACGGTGTGGGCCTGGTGCGTCTCGTCGAACAGGTCCAGCAGGTCCAGTGCGCGCGCCACGCTGCGCACGGAGCCGTCCGCGTCGCCTCCCGGCATGTCTCCTCCTCGCCAGTGGTCCACTGTGTGGTCTCTCTGATCCATCAGGTGGACTCGCGGCGACAGCCTAGCGCACGGGGCGGATTCCCGTACAGGCCCGCCCGCGACGGGCACCCCCGCCCCGGACGCCGCGCCGTGAAAAAAGTCGCTGGAAGAGGCGCGTACACCCGGACCGCGACGAACACGTTACGGGCGCGTGTCATCCTCCCGTTGACAGGAGCCATTGTGACCCGCATCATTCTCGGAACCAGCAAGCGGCCCTCCTGGTCCACCTGGTGGACCACAGGGTCGAGAGGAAGTGAAGGATGAAGAACCAGCGGATCCTCCGCTCGGTGGGAGCGGTGGCCTCCGTCCTCGTCGTCGGCGCCGCCGCGGCCAACGCCGCGCTCTCCGACACGGGCGCGTCCGAGGCCCGGGCCCGGGTCGACATCGTCGTCCCGGCCGACCCCGGCGGAGGCTGGGACCTGGTGGCGCGCGAGGCCCAGCACTCCCTGCGCGTCAACGGCATCGTCGAGAACACGCAGGTGATGAACCTCCCCGGGGCCGGCGGCACGATCGGCCTCGCCCAGACGGTCCGCCGGGAGGGCGACGCGACCACCCTGATGACGACGGGCACCGTCATGATCGGCGGCATCATCGTCAACGACTCGGCGCAGACCCTGGAGGACGTGGTCCCCATCGCCCGCGTCGCCGACGACTACGAGGTGTTCGTGGTCAGGGAGGACTCCCCGTTCGAGGACATGTCCGACCTCGTCGCGGCCTGGGAGGACGACCCGGGCTCGGTCGCCGTCGGCGGCGGCTCCCTGGGCGGCACCGACCACCTCCTCGCGGGCCTGGCCGCCCAGTCCCGGGGGGTGGACCCCCAGAGCGTCAACTACATCCCCTTCGCGGGCGGGGCCCAGGCGCTCACGTCCCTGCTCTCGGGCAGCATCGACGTCGGCGTCTCGGGCTACAACGAGTTCCGCGACCAGGTGGAGGCGGGCAACCTCCGCGTCCTCGGCGTCTCCGCGGAGGAACGGGTGCCGGGGCTGGAGGAGCACCCGACCCTGCCCGAGCAGGACGTGGACGCCGTGCTGCCCAACTGGCGCGGCTTCATGGCCGCGCCCGGCATCAGCGACGCCGAGCGCGAGGAGCTGACCGCCATCGTCGAGGAGATGGTCCGCACCCCCGAGTGGCAGGACACCCTCGAACGCAACCGGTGGGAGGACACCTTCCAGTCCGGACCGGAGTTCGAGGAGTTCCTCGCAGCCGAGATCGACCGCATCACCACCGTCACACAGGACCTGGGACTGTCATGAGCCTGCGCAGCACACCCGCGGAACCGCGCGGGACCGAGACCGGACCGCGCCCCGCGCGGCCGGCCCGGCACTGGTGGAGGGGGCGGAGCGAGATCTTCGTCGGCCTGCTCACCATCGGCATCGGCCTCTTCCTCGGCGAGCAGACGCTCACCATGCACGTGCCCGACAACTCGGCCTCGCCGGGGCCGCAGTTCTTCCCCTCCGTCGTCGCGGTCCTGATGGTGGTCCTGGGCACGGCACTCGCCGTCCAGGTGATCCGGCGCCCCGCCCCGGAGCCGGAGAGCGGCCCCGCCGACACCGAGACCAGGGCGCACGACCAGGCCGGAGCCGTCGGAGAGCTGGTCGACGGCGAGCGGCCCCCGGCGGGCGCGCCCGCCACCCACAGCGACTGGCGCACGGTCGGCATCGTGATCGGCTCGGTCGCGCTCTTCGCCCTGCTGCTGCAGCCGGTGGGCTGGCTGCTGTCCGGGGCCCTGCTGTTCTTCGGCGTCGCCTGGGCCTTCGGCGACAAGCGGCGTCCCGTGTTCGAGGCCGGCGTGGCGCTGGTCTACTCCTCCGTCGTCCAGCTGGCGTTCGTCGCCGGCCTGGGCCTGAAACTCCCCGCGGGGATCCTGGGAGGGGTGCTCTGACATGGAGACGCTCGGACTTCTCGGGGGCGGCTTCGCGGCCGCCCTCACCCCGGAGAACCTGCTGTGGGCGCTGGTCGGCGTCGTGCTCGGCACCGCGGTCGGCGTCCTGCCCGGCCTGGGGTCGGCGATGGCGGTGGCCCTGCTGCTGCCCGTCACCTTCAAGCTCGACCCCACGGGCGCGTTCATCATGTTCACCGCCGTCTACTACGGCGGGCTCTTCGGCGACTCCACGACCTCGATCCTGATGAACACCCCGGGCAACAGCTCGGCCATCGCCACGGCGATCGAGGGCCACAAGATGGCGCTCAAGGGCAGGGCCTCCCAGGCCCTGGCCACGTCGGCGATCGGCGCGTTCATCGGCGCGGTCGTCTCCACGGCCGTGGTGGCGTTCTTCTCGGGCGTCATCATCGACATCGCCCTGCGCTTCGGCCCCGCCGAGTACTTCGCGCTGGCCGTCTTCGCCTTCCTGGCCACCTCCGCGGTCGTCGCCCAGTCCATGGTGCGCGGCCTCATCGCGCTCTCCATCGGCCTGTCCCTGGCCATGGTCGGCATCGACTCCCAGAGCGGCGCGGCCCGCTTCACCCTGGGCATCCCCTCCCTGTTCGAGGGGGTCAGCATCATCACGGTGACCGTGGGCCTGCTCGCGCTGGGAGAGGTCCTCCACGTGGCCTCGCGCGTGCACCGCGGAGGAAGCGGGAACACCGAACTCCTGCGCACCAGCGGCACCCCCTGGCTCAGTGTGCGCGACCTCAAACGCGCCGTGCCCGCGTGGATCCGCGGACTGGGCTTCGGTCTCCCCTTCGGCGCCGTCCCGGCGGGCGGCTCGGAGATCCCCACGTTCCTGGCCTACGGCACCGAGCGCAAGCTGTCCCAGCTGCGGGCGCGCAGGGGCAAGCGCCCCGACGAGTTCGGCGAGGGCGCCATCGAGGGCGTCGCCGCCCCGGAGACCGCCGCGAGCGCAACGGCGGGCACCGCGATGGGCGCCCTGCTGGGCCTGGGCCTGCCCACCTCGGCCACGGCGGCGATCATGCTCGCCGCCTTCCAGCAGTACGGCATGCAGCCCGGGCCGCTGCTCTTCGAGCGCAACGCCGACCTGGTGTGGGCACTCCTGGCCAGCCTGTTCATCGGCAGCGTCATGCTGCTCATCCTGAACCTGCCCTTCGCACCGCTGTGGGCGAAGCTCCTGCTGATCCCGCGCCGCTACCTGTACGCCGGCATCACCGGTTTCGCGGTGCTGGGGGTCTACGCCTCGTCCTACTCGGTGATCGAGCTGTGGCTCCTGATCCTGCTGGGGCTGTTGGGGTTCATGATGCGGCGGTACTCGATCCCGGTGGCCCCGGTGCTCATCGCGGTCATCCTGGGCCCGCTCGCCGAGACGGAGCTCCGCCGCGCACTGGCCATCGGCCAGGGGGACGTGGGCGCGCTCTTCTCCGGACCGATCACCATCGGCATCTACACGGTCATCCTCGCGGCCGTGGCCCTGGTCGCCGTCGCCCGGATGCGCTCGGCGCGGCGGAGCCGGGCCGAGGCCGAGGCCGCCGAGAAGACGGAGGTTGTCGGGTAGCCGGGGGGTGGTGGGTCCCGGTCCGCCCCCCCTGATCGGGGGCGGACCCCTCCGCGGAGGCCCCGGGCACGGCGAACGCCGTGCCCGGGGCCTCCGTCGTGGGTGCCTCGGGTCGCTAGCCTGCCGGACATGCACCCAGTCGAACTCTCCAGTACCAGGCTCACCCTCCGGGAACTGCGCCCCACCGACGTCGACGGCCTGCTCCGGGTCTACGGAGACCCGGAGGCGGTGCGGCACCTGTCCTTCACACCGCGCACCGGGGAACAGTGCGCGACCGTCGTGGAGGCTGCGATGACCGATGCCGAGCGGGAGGACAGGGGCGTCTACATGCTCGCTGTCGCGCGGCAGGAGGAGCTCGTCGGCGCCGCGCGCCTGGCCGTGGACGAGCGCCCCCACAGCGCGCAGATCGGTTTCGCCCTGCGACCGGACCTGTGGGGGCGGGGGTTCGGTAGCGAACTCGTCGAACTCCTGCTCCGGCTCGGCTTCGACGAACTGGGGCTCAAGCGGATATGGGGCGCCCGCTCTCCGGAGAACCAGGCCTCCGAGCGCGTCATGCTCAGGACCGGGATGGTGGAGGAGGGACGGATCCGGCGACACCTGTGGACCCGGAACGCCTGGCGCGACTCCATCGTCCACTCGATCCTGGACGACGAGCGGACACCGAACCCGGTGACGCACAAACCATAGGTCCCACCCCAGGTCCAGGACACAGGCCGGGCGACGGGAGACGATCCCGGCACACTTCAGGGCCTCCATCGAACTCGGCGCGAAACACCTGCGTTAAACGCCGCGGTCGGTCCGCGGTGGAGCATCTGGCTGCGCGTACATCCCGGCCGGACCGATCACCAAGTGCCGGTGGCCCTGCGGAGCGGTCTCGACGGCCTCCCCGATGTGGACGAGGAACAGCTGCAGCGCACCGATCTCGGGAGCAGTGCCGGGGAACAGTTCGCTGATGCCCTCCATGGACCGCAGGTGCTCTCCCAGCGTCGGCGGGTCCACATGCAGCATGTACGGCGGGTCCAGGTCACGACCCTGCCACCGGCGAAGCAGGACACTTCTCCGGCGGGTGGCCTCGTCGGCTGAGCCTTCATCCAGGTTGAGCCGACGCACGAGTTCGGTGAACAGGTATGTGTCGTCCATGAGCCCTCCAACGCCTACCCGCGCCGGGGGTAGGCAGTGATGATATTGCGTGACTCGTTGGCGACGGAGACCAAAGGCCGGTAAGTACTGACAACGTTTCCGCCACTGTCTCGGATCTGCACTGGCGCTGTGAAAGCATAGGTGTCGTTCCCGGACTTGTAGGTAGAGGATTCAGGCGCGATCAGAATCTGCTCGATCGCGAAGTCAGCGAACGACCTCCAGTTGTCGCCTATCTGAACGGCGATGTTGCTCCAATCCCCCATATGTCTGTCCTGAATGTGTCGATAACCCCAACCCGGCGACCCGCACTTGAGATAAGCAATTTTCCCGGAGGGGCCACCGTTTTTAGTAAAACTACGGACAAGCTTGTGGTTGTCGTCCTGCACCCCACAGGCCGCCCATGTCTGAGAACGCTCCTGCGATGGCCTGTACTCGACCCCGTTGATCTCCGCGTAGTGGTCCTCAGCCTCGACCAGTGGCAGAACATGTTCGGCATGAGCCTGTGGCATTGGACCAAGGAGGATGAGCGCCATCAGGGCAGCAAGCACACCGGGGATCTTCTTGAGCATTTCGGGCGAACTCCTCATATCCCGCACCCGATCAACGAAAGCGCACCAAGTTCCTCCCACAATCCGACGGCGAGAAAACCAGGTTCGCAAGGTGTGCAACCTTGCGCACATGACAGCATTTTTCCTTCATGTGATTTATTTCCACTCCAGAGAGACATGACCAGATCACCCGAAATGCGATCTCGCCACCGGTTTCAGAAGAAACCGGAGTGGTGGCTGATGCAGAATACGGAACAATTCAGGGGACCTTTGATCCGGTGGGTTGCCGCCCCCGGCGCAAGGAAACCCTAGGCCAGCCAGGGTGAACCCGTGGAATGGCCTGGGGTCGGTGGTGCCGTGTGGCTCGTGGTGCGCTCGCCGGTTCGGTTACCCGGCCGAAGCCGAGGTGCCGCGTAGCAGCGCGGCGGTGGCCTCAGCCACCGCCTTGGCCACGTCCGGGAACACCGACTGGTAGGTGTCCTGGGTGAAGTACATGGTCGCGTGGCCCAGCTCGCTGGACACGATGTCTCGTGCCTGGTTTATTGGAGACTCGCAACCAAAGAGGCATCGTAGACCACATCGGCAGCTGGCGCTACTACTATCTCATCAGGAGGAACTAGATGTCGGAACTAGATCGGGAAGTTGCCATCATCAAGGCCGAGGAATTTCTTGAGTCAGAATCAAGAGAATGGAAGTACAATTACGTGAAGACCATGCGCGAAAAATCATTTCAACATGAAAACCACCTCATTGTCCCCTATAACACAATTTCTTACCTGAAGACAGGAAAAATAGAGGATGGCCTAGTAGGAAATACCCCGATTAGGGTAAATTTGGAAACCGGTGCATGCGAATTCATCGACATCATACAGGTCCTGGACTACAGGGACATGGGATACCCGGTCTAGGGATCACATCGATAGCCATTGGCATGCCTGGACGGGTGTTTGCAAAAAAAGAGCATGCAGGCAATGCCGAGCATGGCCCGAAAGGTGGGGTCCCTGCGCCCCCCGGAGCACATTCAACCTTCGACAAGAGCCCGGCCAGGCGATCGAGCCCTCGGCCTCGCACCGGTGTCGCCCCAGTCACCAGGAGGCTCGATCGCGAAACGGACCAGGGTGGATTTGTCTTCCTGGATGCATAGACTGGAATCGCATCCCACGTGAACGCCTGGCGCCACTACATGCCGATAAGGACACACACCCATGATGAAAAAAGAAGAAGCTATTGAAATTGCCAAAGAATTCTTCAGAGATGAGAGCAATGAAGAAACCTTTCACGGAGGCATGATCTCAGAGCAGGATATTTTCTGCCACGAAAAATATGTGATCGTACCCTGGGATTCGATCGGCTTCCTCAAGGAGGGCAAGTGGAAGGAGCGCTTTATTGGAAATGCCCCCATCAGAGTAGACCGGGAGACCGGAGATTGCGAATTCATAGGAGTTCTACAGTCGGTGGAGTATCGAAAGATTGGCTTCCCTGTTTGACGCGAGGATGGAGCTGTCCGTTGCCGGGTTAAGGGTACGCACGTTCTGAGTGCGCACGGTGAGCACCGCGGGGTCAGGAACCCGCACACCGACCACGACGCCCTCCCGGCCTGAACGCCGACCGCATCGGCAGGGACATGCCCAGCATTTACACATCCGAGCACACTGCTGTTGCCTCCGACCCCACACCCCGGCCTGCGGTTCCGTCGCATTCTGCCTGTCTCCGACCTCCTTTTCACAGCGAAACCACCGAGGGCACCCATCCACCGAGGTGGTGCCCTCGGTGCTGGTCCATCACCGTTCGTCCCACCCCGGGGGAAAGGCGGCCAGCACTGCAGCGATATTTGGGTCTCCATGGCCGGGTCATTTCCTGCAGGGCCCGCAGGCCGGGGCAAAAAATGGGATAAGTGTACTTCGCGTGACCTCACGATATGCCATCGGACACCATTCCATCTTCTCATCGATGGTCGCAGGTTCGAATCCTGCCGGGAGCGCCACAAACCCCGGTCCATGCGGAGTGCACTGCTTCACTTTCGAGGAACCATCGCACTGATGCGACCAGCCCCGCATTCATCCTCTGTAACTGCCTACAGGACTATGTCCGGTGCTTCCGTCCACCGGCCGCGTACAACACCCGGTCAGGTCAGTACGACGAGGGCTCCCTGCTCCAGGCGCGAGCGGCCAGGACCAGGACATCGTCGCCCCCCACGAAGACCTGCGATTCCGTCTCCTTCCCGTCGACGCGAAAGCGCAGGGGCCCGCCGAACGCCTCGGTGCCCATCCGGAGCCGGACGGGATCGGTCGCGACCAGACCCTCCAACCGCCACGACGCCCCCGGTTCGTGTCCGGGCACGGCCAGCTGCACGACGGCCTGGGCACCCTGTCGGGTTCCCCGATCGGCGTGTCCGGTCGTGTAGGAGACCAGGCGCAGTTCGGTCCGATCGGGGAGACCTGTGACCTCGCGGTCGGAGTCGGGGACGGCCGGGTCCGCGCCAGACATGAGAGGGCTTCGGTGCACCTCACGTATCAGCTCCGCGGCGCCCGGAACGCCTTGGAGGAGCCGTTTCCACCACGGCACCAGTCCGACCCCTCCACGGTGGAGCCACCGCACCACCAGGGAGCGGAAAGCCACCTCACGCTGTCGCCGCGGAAGAGCTCCTGCCGCCAGGACGTCCTGTCCAGCTCCCCGCAGGGCCCGGCAGTAGGCCTTCACCGGGACACCCAAGGCTCCCGGCAGGGCGTGGACCGAGCGCATGTGCACCATCGCCGTACTGAGGAAGACGGCCGCGCCCCACGCCGAAGGCGACAGCTTCCCCGCCTGTGGTGGATGATCTGCCCTGGTTCTGCCCCTGCGGGACGGGACCTGCGTGTCGGCCCGGCGGCCCGCACCCGACAGGTGCCAGAAGGGGTCGTCGAGCCGCAGCGAAGCCGACCGTGCCCGTAGCACTCCGCGGGCGCCGAGACCGACCGATGCTCCGCGTGCGTTGCAGTTCAGCCGTACCCCGGGCTCGGTCCCGGTATCGACGTCCGCTTCGGCGAGGTCGTGCAGGGACACGTCGAGTGTGGGGACCCGGGCTCCGCCGTCGCCAGGGTCGTAGGAACGGGCGAGTTCCAGGGTGAGGAAACCACCGAGCCGGGTGCCGTCACGTTCGATGCGTAGGTGGCGGAGGGTGGCCGCGTCCAGTGCGTAGTCGTCGGCCAGTTCGGTCAGTGTCTGCGGCGTCCACCGGGAGTACGCCGGCCGGACCGTTCCCCTGTAGTCGCGCCCATGCCCGTCGGGGCGCGCAGGTGGAGGTGGGACCAGTGCGTCGATCCGGTGCCCGGCCGCCGCCCCCTGCTCCAGCAGCCAGGCCCGGCGCCGGGGCTCCAGGCTCGACATCCACTCCAGGGCCGCTCGGGCACGCCGTTCCCTCTCACGACCGGTCCGACCTGTCGCGGCGCGGAACAGGGGGAAGGTGTTGTTGTCCCACACGTCGGCGACGGCCCTGATGGCTTCCCGGTCGAACGTGCGCGCGTCGTGGGCGGCGTCGGCGATCTGGATCAGGAAGCGGTCCAGCAACGCGCCCAACGCGGCAAGGGCAGGCCCAGAGGGCTCGGGGGGTCGAGATCTCATACACGAACCCTGACACGGGCTCCTGAGCCGAGCAGCAAGCGGTCGGGCACCGGTGCCCCCGTCAGAAAACGGGGCCCGGCCCGGGCGGAGCCGTCTCCACCGACCTGGAGGCGGCGCGACCCGCCAGGGCCAGCACCGCGCGCGCACGCTCGACCATCGCGGCGTCGAGGAAGGTCCCGTCGGCCAGGACGACCACCCCCGTCCCCGCGTCGGCGGCCCCGCCGACGCGGTCCAGGACCGTGCGCGCCCGCTCCACCTCGTCCGGCGAGGGCAGGAACGCGGCCCGGATCGTGTCGAGCTGAGCCGGGTGGATCGCGGTGCGGCCGCAGAAGCCGAGCGCGCGCCCGGCGCGGCACGAGGCGGCGAGGCCCTCGGGGTCGCGCACGCGCGTGTACGCCGACATCGCGGGCGGTGGCAGCCCGGCCGCCCTGGCCGCGTTCACGACACGGGCGCGCGCCCAGGCCAGGCCCTCCTCCCCGTCCACCCGCAGGTCCGAGCGCAGGTCGGCCTCGCCGAGGCCGACCGAGGCCACCGCGGGCGATGCCGAGGCGAGGTCGAAGGCGCGCTCGACCCCGAGCGCGGACTCCACGAGCAGGTGCAGGGCGCGGCCGGGCAGCGCGTCGGCGAGCGCCCGCACCTCCTCGGCCGACTCGGCCTTGGGCACGCGGGCCCCGACGCCGGCGGGCAGCCCGGCGAGCGCGGCGACGTCGGCGTCGTGCCACGGCGTGGAGCGGTGGTTGATCCGCACCTGGACGGGGCGGGTCGCGGAGGCGAGCAGCCGCACGGCGTCGCGCCGCGCCCCGTCCTTGCGGGAGGGGGCGACGGCGTCCTCCAGGTCGACCAGCACCGTGTCGGCGGCGGAGCCGAGCGCCTTCGCCACCCGGTCCGGCCGGTCGGCGGGCACGTACAGGAGTGTGAGGGGAGGCGCCGCGCCCGGGTCGCGCGCCACGCCGCTCACACCTCCCCCCGCTCCCGCAGTTCGGCGATGCGCTCGGGCGCGAACCCGAGTTCGCCGAGGACCTCGTCGGTGTCCGCGCCGTGGGGGCGGCCGGTGAAGCGCACGACGCCGTCGTTGTCCGACAGCCGGAACAGCGGGCCCTGCATGAGCATCGGCCCGAGTTCGGGGTCCTCGACCTCGTGGACCGTCCCCAGTTCCCGGAACTGGGGGTCGGCGACGATGTCGGACGCGTCGTAGACCGGGGCGACCGCCGCCTGGGCCTCCTCGAACGCGGCGACGACCTCGTCGCGCGTCCTGCGGGCGATCCACCCGCCGACCGCCTCGTCGAGCTCGTCGGCGTGGCGGGCCCGGTCGGTGCCGCGCGCGAACCAGGGCTCGTCGACCAGGTCGGGGCGGCCGACGAGCCGTACGACGCGCTCGGCGATCGACTGGGCGGAGGTCGAGACGGCCACCCAGTGCCCGTCCCCGGTCCGGTAGGTGTTGCGGGGCGCGTTGTTGGACGAGCGGTTGCCGGTGCGCGGCTGGACCGTGCCCAGCTGGTCCCAGCGGGTGATCTGGGGTCCGAGCACGGCCAGGATCGGCTCGATGATCGCCGTGTCGACGACCTGCCCGCGCCCGGTCCCCGCGCGGGCGGACAGCGCCACCATGACGGCGAACGCCGTGGCGAGCGAGGCGACGCCGTCGGCCAGTCCGAACGGCGGGAGCGTGGGCGGCCCGTCGGGCTCGCCCGTCATCGCGGCGAACCCGCTCATGGCCTCGGCGAGCGTGCCGAAGCCGGGCCGCGTCCGGTACGGGCCGATCTGGCCGAACCCGCTGACGCGCGCGAGCACGAGCCCGGGGTTGCGCTCGCTGAGCTCGTCGTAGCCCAGCCCCCAGCGCTCCAGGGTGCCGGGGCGGAAGTTCTCGACGACGACGTCGGACTCCGCGGCGAGCGCGAGGAACACCTCCCGCCCGCCCCCGCTCCCGAGGTCGGCGGTGACGGTGCGCTTGTTGCGCCCCAGCGTCTTCCACCACAGGTTGACGCCGTCCTTGGCGGCGCCGTGCGTGCGCGAGGGGTCGGGGCGGGTGGGGTGCTCGACCTTGACGACGTCGGCGCCCATGTCCCCCAGGTGCATGGCGGCCATGGGGCCCGCGAAGAGCGTGGAGGCGTCCACGACGCGCAGGCCGGCGAGTGCGCCCGAGGAGGGGTCGCGCGAGACGGTCACGCGACCACCTCCCCGGTGCGCTCCGGCGCCGAGGCGGAGGGCGCCGTTCCGGGAAGGTCTGTGTCCGGCAGGTCCCACGCGCAGCGGAAGCCGACGGTGGCGCCCCGGGCCAGGCCCAGGCCGGGCAGCAGCAGCTTGACGCTGCGGTCGGGTGCGTGGCGCCCGCCCTCGACGTACCACTCGGATCCCTCGGCGGCGTAGTCCGCGCCGCCCTTGAGCATGACGAAGCGGGTCCGGCCGTCGCTGTGCTCGCTCTCGGTCCAGTTCCAGACGGCCGGCGTCCCGCGGCGCAGTCCGCCGGCCTCGCCGGCGAGCTGCCACTCGTCCTCCGTGGGCAGGCGTCCGCCGCGCCAGGCGCAGTACGCCCGCGCGTCGTCCAGGTCCACGAACGACACGGGTTCGTCCTCCGTGCCCGGGGCGGGGCGCCCGTCCTCCCAGTGCGCGAGGAAGCGGTGCGGGAACGCGGGCTCGTAGCCGGTGGCGTCGAGGAACGCGGCGAACTCGGCGTTGGTGGCCTCGCTCGCGGCGACCGCGACGGGCGCGGCCAGCGCCCCGTCCCTCTGGAGGGTGCGCGCGTCGTGCAGGCGCGGCGGGAGGGGTTTCCACTCGTCCACGTACGGGGCGCCCTGGTACATGCCCGTCTCCCGTGCGCGGTAGCGCACGGTGAGGACGTACGGCCCCGCGGGCACCACGGCGGCGTCCGGGTCCGGGCCGTTCGTCGCGGGGGTTCCCGCCGCGCCGGTCTCCGGGGCCGCGGGGCGCAGTCGCGCGGCGAGGCGGTGCCGGAACCGCGCGTCGGGGTCGTGCGGCGCGGCGGCGAGCAGGTCGAGAAGGCCGGGCAGCCACTCGGGCTCGGGGGCGCCGTCCGCGACGTGCAGGAGCGCGGCGACGCCCCGTCCGGGCACGGTCACGTGTCCGGCCTCCGCCCGCCCGCCGCCCGTGAGGTCGACGAGCGTGCCTCCGGGGGCCCGGGCGCCGTCCCCGGGCGCGAGCACCGGGCCCGTGTGGTCGGCCTCGCCGCGGTTGACGAGCGTCCACAGGGTCAGGCCGTCCAGCTCCCACCGGGAGGCGTACACGCCGGCGGCCTCCGCCTCGGGGGCCAGCTCCGCCAGGGGCGTCCACTCCCCGTCGAGGAGGAGGTCGCCCGCGGCGCGCTGGACGGCCGTCATCCGGCTCACGGTGGCCGCGTCGCGCGGTGACCAGCCGACCCAGACCCCGAACACGACCTCCCACACCATGACGCCGACCCCGTTGAGCCAGGCCGACTGGAGCTCCTCGGAGTGGTCGCGGTGCCAGCGGCGCACGTGGTGCTGCATGTGGCGCCGCTCGTACCAGTGCGCCCTGAGCACCCCGGGCACGGGCGAGTCGGCGAAGAACTGCGCCCACGAGGTGGCGTGGTCCTCGATGCGCTCGACGGCCAGCTTCGACTCGCCCTCCAGGACCACGCCGGGCCGGGCGGCGTCCAGGCGGGCGACGAGGTCGGGGTCGGCCTTCTTCAGGGTGTCGAGGAAGACGCCGTCCGCGTCCAGGTCGGCGACGAGCGACGCGAGCTCGGTGACGTCGTCGGCGCCCCGACGGGTGCCGACGTCCCAGGGGTTGTAGTCGACGAACACGTGCAGTCCGGCGCGGTGGAGGGCCTCGACGAGGCCCCCGGGGCCCGCCAGGCCGGGCACGTCGCGGTAGTGGTCCCACTGGTTGCGGTCGTCCAGGCCGATCACCGGGTAGGCGTGCCAGAGCACGACGGCGTCGAGTCCGCCGAAGCGCTCGCGGGCGTCGGCCAGGAAGCGCTCGGGGGTGAAGCGGTGCTCGTCGAAGGAGTACAGCAGCTCGTCCCACAGCCACACCTGCGCGACGGTGTGGCAGCGGGCGGCCCACGCCGCCCCGGGGTGCTCGTACACGGCGCCCCGGTAGCCGTGGCGGGTCCGGGCGTCCTCGCGCCACGCGTGCAGGCGCTCCCGCCAGGCGGGGCGGTCGGCGGGGTCCGCCGGGGCCGCGAAGACCTTGGCCTCGTCGAGGGCCCGGAGCCGGTCCGCGGAGGGTTCGCCGTCGAGGGGCACCTCGGTGGGGAGGTCGATCGGGCGGGGGACGAGCGGGTCGAACAGGTAGGTCACGGCGTGCTCCTCTCGGTCGTGGCGGCGGGGGCCGCGAGGGCCGCGGTCCGGGCGGCGAGGTCGTCGATCCGCTGTTCGCCCCCCGGTAGCGAGGTCGCGATGCGGCCGTCGAGCGGGTCGGACCACCGGGCGCCGATGCCCCGGGCGCCCCGGAGCGCGCCCACCACGCCGCCGACGGTGGCCGCGGCCGAGTCGGTGTCCCACCCGGCCGTCACCGCGTGCGCGACGCTCGGGCCGAACTTCCCCGCGCCGCGGGCGAGGGCGTACGCGATCACGGCCGCGTTGTTGAGGACGTGCACCCAGTGCAGGTCGCCGTAGGCGTCGTGGAGCCGGTCGAGCCCGGCGCGCACGTCCCCCTCCCCGGCGGCGTCGCGTCCCAGCCGGACGGCCGCGGCGAGGCGGCTGTCCGGCGGGACGGCCGCGTCCGCGGCGTCCAGGACCCCGTCGACCGTGTCGTGGACCATCGCCGCCGACGCCAGCGCCGCCGCCCACATGGCCCCGTAGACGCCGTTGCGGGTGTGGCTGAGCCTGGCGTCGGTCCAGGCGAGCCGGGCGGCCCCGCGCACGTCGCCGGGGCTGGCCCACCCGAGGACGTCGGCGCGGATGAGCGCCCCGATCCACTCGCGGAACGGGTTGCGGTGGGTGGCCGTCTCCGGGACGGGGCGCGCGTCGAGGATGTTGCGGTAGGCGGCGCGCTCGGCCGTGAAGACGCGGCCCGCCGGGAGGTTGTCGAGCCAGAGCTGGGCGACGTCCTCGGTCGTGAACCCGCGCCCGTGCCGTTCGAGGAGGGCCAGGGCGAGGATGGGGTAGTTGAGGTCGTCGTCCTCCGGCATCCCGTCGATGTTCTCCTCCAGGGACGTCGGCGCGCTGCGGCGGTTCCACGGCCAGCGGGCGGCGACGCCGTCGGGGAGCCCCACGGCCGTGAACCAGCGGTCGAGCGGCCAGCGCCCCGTGGAGCGCAGGATCTCCTCGATGCCCTCGCGCGGGATCTTCTCGACGGGTTTGCCGAGCAGGCATCCCGCGGCGCGGCCGGTCCAGGCGCCGCGCATCCGCTCGCGGAGGTCGCCGCCGGGTGCGGGCTGCCGCGGCGCCGGGGGCAGGACGGCCTCGACGCCGGCCCAGTCGTCGGGTTCGCCGGGGGCGGCGGGGACGGGCAGGGCTGCCAGTTCGTCGAGCAGCGCGCGTGCGAGTTCTCGCAGCTCCGGGGAGGCGGGCACGGGTCCGGCGCCGCTCACCGCGGGGACGGGGTCGCCCCCGGCGTCGGCCCACCGGTCCCGGATCGCGGCGACGTCGCGCCCCTCGGCGGCGGACTGGACGAGTTCGTGCGCGAGCAGGTCCTCCGGCTGCGCCCAGGTGAGCCTCACGCCGTCCCTCCCGCCGGGACCGCGGCCGGCGCGCGGTCGATCGCGTCGATGTCCCGCAGGCGGGCGGCGGCCCGCTCACGGTCGGCGCGCAGGATGTCGGCGGCGGCGGAGGCCATGAGGCGGCCGGTCTCGCGGATGTCCATGCGGCTCGCCTCCTCGACCGCGTCGAGCCAGTCGGCGGGGACGGCGGTCGTCCCCCCGAGGCCGGCGCAGACAGCGCCCGCCATGACGGCGATGGAGTCGGCGTCGCGGCCGTAGTTGACGGCGCCGAGCACCGCGCCCCGGTAGTCGCCCCGGTGCCCGAGGACGAGGCCCAGCGCGGCGGGCAGCTCCTCGATGGCCTTGGTCCGGGAGGGGCGGCGCGCGTCCATCGACATCTGCCGGTAGGCCGGGCCCACCGAGTCGAACGGGGCGACCGTCTCGCGGACGAGCCGTGCCAGGGCGCGCTCCTCCTCGTCGGTGCGGGGCGGGGCGTCCCAGCCGTCGAAGGCCCCGACGACGGCGCGCAGCGCGGCGGCGGTGCCGTCGTGGGCGACGTCGAGCGCCGCGGCGACGACGTCGTCGAGGGCGGCCCCGGGAGCCACGGAGGCCGCGACCATGGCCGCGAAGACCCCGGCGGCCTCGCGCCCGTAGCTGGACTGGTGCGCGCCGGTGAGGTCGATCGCCTCCGCGTAGGCGCCCCGGGGGTCGCCCGGGTTGGCCAGGCCGACGGGCGCGACGTACATCGCCGCGCCGCAGTTGACGACGTTGCCGACGCCCGCCTCGCGGGGGTCGACGTGGCCGTAGTGGATCCGGGCTACCATCCACTTCTCCGCGAGGAAGACCCGCTGGAGCAGCAGCGCGGTCGACTCCAGCTCGGGGACCCAGCGCGGTTCGCCGATCATGAGCGGGACGAGGTCCTCGGCCACCGCGTAGGCGTCCAGGTGTGCCCGCCGCTTCGCGTAGACCTCCACCAGGGCGCGCGTCATGAGGGTGTCGTCGGTGACGTGTCCGTCGCCCTTGTGGTACGGCGCGATCGGGCGGGCGTTGCGCCAGTCCGGGTACCACGGTCCGACGATGCCGGTCACCCGTCCGCCGTGGCGCTCCTCGATCTGCTCGGGCGTCCACCCCTCGGTGGCGCCGCCCAGGGCGTCTCCCACCGCCGCTCCGGTGATCACGGCCACCGCTCGGTCGTCCAGCCAGGTCATGGGCCCACTCCCCTGTCGTCGTTCGTCTGCGCTGCGGGCCCGTCTTCGCGGGCCCGCCCACTCGTCCGTCCCGGGACGCGCCCGGGACTCCCCGTGCCGGGGGCGTGGCGCCCCCGGCCGCTCCGGGTCCCTACCGCGTGATCTCCTCCCAGCCGTTCTCCAGCTCGGCCGCGAGGCCGTCCGCATCGATCTCCTGGGCGAGGAAGCGCTGGTAGGCGGGGGTCGCGACCGTGTCCTTCCACTGCGCGTAGGCGTCGACGAACAGGTACGGGGAGGACTCCAGGTACTCGCCCGAGGCCAGGACGGCGTCCCAGCCGTTCTCGCCCTCCAGGGAGGAGCCCATGACCTCCCTCGCGGAGGTCGTCGCCGGGATGAGCGAGTCGGCCTCGTTGAGCGCCGCGAGGTTGTCGGTGGAGGTGAAGAACTCGATGAACGCGGCGGACTCCTCGACGTGCTCGGAGTCGATGTTCACCGACAGCGTCTGCGGGTTCGCGGCCTGCCACGGGCCCGCGGGCCCCTCCAGCGGCGGGAGGACGACCCAGTCGAGGTCCTCGGGCGCGTCGGCGGCGATGTTGGCGGCCTGGAAGGAGCCCTGGACCGTCATGGCGACGTCGCCCGCGTAGAAGGACGGGAGCGCCTCCGTGCCCGACTGGGTGAGCGTGACCGGCAGGATCGACCGGTCCTCGTGGGCCATGGCGTCGACGAGTTCGGGCAGGGCCATCTCCCCCTCCCCGATCGCCAGGGCGGCGTCGGGGCCGGAGCCCTCGAAGTAGGTCCCCCCGAAGGCCGGGGCCATGGCCATGAACACGGCCGTGGGGCTGGACAGCCCCCAGCCGAGCCCGTGGGCGTCGGGGGTGGTCGCGGCGAGCGCGATCTCGCGCAGGTCCTCCCAGGCCGTGGTCTCGCCGGTGGGGATGTCGACGCCCGCGTCCTCCAGCATGCCCCGGTTGGCGAAGACCACGTAGGACTGCATCTCGGTCGGGTACGCGATGACCTGGCCGTCGACCGTCACGGAGTCGAGGACGCCCGGGGGGATGTCGCCGCGCGCCGCCTCGGACATGTGGTCCGAGAGGTCGGCGAGGTAGCCGTCGACGGCGAAGGGGACGACGCCGGCGGCCTCGTAGTGGATGATGTCGGGCGCGGCGCCGCCGTTGAACTGGGTGATGAGCTTGTCGTAGACGCCGTCCCAGCCGGCGGGGACGATCTCGACCTGTGTGTCGGGGTTGGCCTCGTTCCAGGCCGCGACGATGCTCTCCGTCGCCTCGATGGCGGCGGGCTGGTCCGAGAGGGACTGGAACTCGAGGGTGACGGGGCCGCCGTCCCCCTCGCCGGAGCCGCAGGCGGTGAGGAGCAGTACCGTGGCGGAGAGTCCCGCGGCGACGGACACGACGCGTGTCTGCATGGGTCTACCTTTCGTCGGGGGGTGCCGGTGGAAGCCGGTCGCGGGGGTCATCCCTTCACCGCGCCGGCCATGAGCCCGCCGGTGAGCTTCTTCTGCATGATCGAGAAGAAGACGATGCTCGGGATCGCGGCGAGCACCGATCCCGCCGCGAGCGGCCCGAGCGCCACCTTGCCCTCGCCGCCGATGAACATCTTGAGCGTGATGGGCAGGGTGTAGTTCTCGGGCGACTGGAGCAGCACGAGGGCGAAGAAGAACTCGTTCCACGAGGAGACGAAGCTGAACATGGCCGTGGCGACGACGCCCGGGGCCAGGAGGGGGAGGATGATCAGGCGCAGCACCGTGAGGCGGTCCGCGCCGTCCATGGCCCCCGCCTCCTCCAGGTCGACGGGGATGCCGGACACGTAGCCCTGGAGCATCCACAGGGCGAACGGCAGCGTGTAGGTCGTGTGGACGAGCGTCAGGCCGACGAGGCTGTCGGTGAGCCCGATGGTGCGCAGGACGAGGAAGAGCGGCAGGATGACGAGGATGACCGGGAAGACCTGGCTCACGAGGATCCAGCCGACGCCCGCCGTGCGGACCCTCCCCTTGAGCCTGGCCAGGACGTAGGACGCGGGCAGCGCGACGAGGACGACGAGCGCCGTCGACACCAGGGCGACGAACACGCTGTTCCACGCGGACCGGACCAGGCCCTGCCGGGCCAGCGCCTGCGCGTAGTTCTCCCAGTGCCACTCCTGCGGCAGCAGGCTCACGGTGAGCGAGTTGAGCTCGCCCGAGGACTTGACCGAGGCCGAGATCAGCCACAGCAGCGGGAAGCCCAGGAAGAGGACGTAGAACGCGAGGGCCGCGTACTGGGCGGGACGGACGAGGGAGCGCACGGTCAGCCCACCTTGCCTTCGCGGTCGTCGCGGAACTGGGACCGCAGGTAGAACGCCAGGAGCAGCACGACGACGATGACGAGCACCATGCCCATGGCCGCGGCGTAGCCGATGTTGCGGTTCTTGAACGCCTCCAGGTACGTGAACAGCATCGGGAGCATCGTGCGGCCGCCCGGACCGCCCTCGGTGAGGACGTACACCAGCGAGAACGAGTTGAAGTTCCAGATGAAGTTCAGCGACGTGATCGAGGCGACGATCGGCCTCAGGCCCGGCAGGGTGACGCCGGTGAACCTGCGCCAGGCGCCCGCCCCGTCCATGGCCGCCGCCTCGTGCAGCTCGGACGGGATCTGCTGCAGCCCGGCGAGGAGGGTCACGGTGGTCTGCGGCATGCCCACCCAGACGCCGACGACGACGACGGCGGGCAGCGCGGTCGAGAAGTCGGCGAGCCAGTTGACGTCGTCGGGCAGGCCCAGTGCGCCCAGTGCGGCGTTGAGCGGCCCCGCGTTGGGCGAGTAGATCATCTGCCACATGATCGCCACGACGACCGGGGGCATCGCCCACGGGATGAGGGCGAGGACGCGCGTGAGGCCCTGGAACCTGAGGCCGGCGTCGAGCAGGAGCGCCAGCCCCATCGCGGCGACGAGCTGGAGCAGCGTCACGGAGACGGCCCAGACCATGCCGATGCGGAACGACTCCCAGAAGTAGGAGTTGTCGAGGAGGCGCACGAAGTTGTCGACGCCGACGAACTCGTAGTCCGGGCGGCGCACCAGGCGCGCGTCGGTGAACGCCAGCGCGATGCCCATGACCAGGGGTGCCACGCTGAGCACCAGGATGGGCAGCAGGGAGGGCATGACCAGGGCGGCCGCCTCGCGGCGCCGTGCGCGGGCCGTGCCGCCCGGCCGGGGCGGGGCCCCGCGCGCGGGGCGGGGCGGGGCCGTGCCCCGCGGGGAGGAGGGCGCCGTCATCGGACGCCTTCCCCGGGCGCGGACGCGCGGGTCGGCGCCGGGGCCGTGGACTCCCGGACGACCAGCCGGGGCCCGACCGAGGCCGTCTGCGGCTCGCCGGCGTCGCCGTCGACGAGCCGCAGCATGATCCGCGCGGCGGCGCGCCCGCGCTCGTCCGAGCCGAGCGAGACGCTCGTGAGGCTGGGCTGGAAGACGCGGCCCAGCTCGGTGTCGTCCATGCCCGTCACCGCGACGTCCTCGGGCACGGACAGGCCGAGTTCGCGGGCGGCGCGGATGGCGCCGATGGCGAGGAGGTCGTTGGCGGCGACGACCGCGTCGAGGCGGGCGCCGGCGTCGGGGGCGCCGGCGAGGAGCCGGTGCGCGGCGGCCACGCCGGCCGCGACGGTGAAGTCCTCGGCGAGGGCGACCTCCACGCGCTCGGCGGCGAACCCGGGGTCGGAGGCGGCTGCGTCGAACCCGCGCCTGCGCGCCTCGCCCGGGGTCGTGTCGGGGGGGCCGTTGAGGAAGCCGATCCTGCGGCGGCCGGTCTCCAGCAGGTGCCGGACGGCCTGGCCGATCCCGCCCGCGGAGTCCGTGGACACGGAGTCGATGCCCTGGTCCCCCAGGGAGCGCCCGATGACCACGACCGGGACCGGCGCCTGCTTGATGGCCCGCACCAGCCCGTCGTCGGTGCGCAGCGGGCTCAGGACCATCCCGTCGACGAAGCCGCTGCCCAGGCTGCGCACGAGCTCCGTGGTCGAGGCGGGGGTGTCGCCCGTGGTCATGACCACGACGCGGTAGCCGTGCGGGGCCAGGACCTCGTGGATGGCGGTCATCATCTCGACGTAGACGGGGTTGCCGATGTCGGCGACGGCGAACGCGATCTGGAAGGTCTTCCTCAACCGCAGGGAGCGGCCGGTGACGTCGGGGCTGTAGCCGAGCTCGGCCGCCGCGGCGCGTACGCGCTCGACCATCGCCTCGCTGGCCCCGCTCCCGTGCAGTGCGCGGGAGGTCGAGGCCAGCGAGACCCCGGCGCGTTCCGCCACCTGGATCAGGGTGGCGCGTGATGACGTCATCGCGGCTCCAGTCACGCTGTGCTCCGGAAGGGCTTGGAAACGTTTCCAGAAACATGGCGCAATGTGCCGGACATCTCCTGGAAACGTTTCCGGGAAACTATCGTGACCCAGTTCACCCTGTCAACAGGTTCAACTCCCCCACCCCTGGTCGCCGGGGACGGGAAGGGCCGCGCACCCCGTTCCCGGGTGTGCGCGGCCCGTGGACCCCTCGGCCGCCGGTCGGCCGCTCAGCCGGTCATTCGGCCCGGTCGACCACGAAGACGGGGATGAGGCGGTCGGTCTTGCGCTGGTAGTCCGCGTAGTCGGGGAAGGCCGCGACGGCCCGCTCCCACCACTCCTCGCGCTCCGCTCCCCCGACCTCGCGCACACGGGCCGCGAAGGGGGTGGGGCCGTCCTGCAGGGTGACGGCGTCGGGGTTCTCGCGGAGGTTGTGCACCCACATGGGGTCCTCCGGGGCCCCGCCCTGGGAGCCCACGAGCGCGTAGCGCCCCCCGTGCTCCACGCGCATGAGGGCGATCTTGCGGATCTTCCCGGTCTTCCTCCCGCGCATCGTCACGATGACGACCGGCAGGCCGGTGTCCCCCAGGGTGTTGCCCTCGGCCCCGCCGGTGCGCTCGTACAGGGCGACCTGCTCGCGGACCCACGCGGACGGGCTCGGTTCGTATTCGCCTTCCACGGCCTTCTCCCTCTGGGCGTGTCCTCGGCGTGCGGGCGGCCCGCCCGCCTCGGACGGTCGGCGCCCCGGCCCGCGCGGCGACCGTGGCGCACGGGTGCGACCCGGTCGCGGGCGCCGCGCCGCCCCTTCGGCGGGGCGGGGCCGTGAGGCCCCGGCGGAGCACCCACATGGTGCCACGGCGGCCCCGCGCGGGGACGGGCGACGCGGCCGGGACCGGGCCGCCCGCTCCGGCCGGGGCGTTGACGCGGTCTCCGCGGCGGTGACAACGTACCCACCACCTGTCAGGGGACGATCGAACGGAGAACCACCGTGCACGACGACCGGCGGCTGACCGAGGCCCGGCTGCAACGGGTACTGGGCGAACGCGTGTGGCCCGCGATCTACACGAGGTCGGTCCCCCTGGAGGTGGCGCGGTGGGACGCCCCCGGCGAGCCGGTGCCCGCGGCGGAGGGGATCGCCGCAGACCACGTGCCCGCCCGCGTCGGCGACGCCTGGGGGCCGGCCTGGGGGACGACGTGGTTCCGGCTGCGGGGCGAGGTGCCCCGGGAGTGGGCCGGGCTGACGGTGGAGGCCGTCGTCGACCTGGGATTCGACAGCGGCATGCCGGGCTTCCAGAGCGAGGGGCTCGTCCACCTCCCGGACGGCGCCGTCGTCAAGGGCCTCAACCCGCGCAACGCCTGGATCCCGGTCGGCTCCCCGGCCGGGGGCGGGGAGGCCGTGGAGTTCCACGTGGAGGCCGCGGCCAACCCCGTCATCCTCGGGAACCCGCCGTTCCGGCCCACGGAGCTGGGCGGGGGGCGGGGGCCCGCGGACGAGCCCCTGTACCGGCTGGCCCGCGCCGACCTGGCGGTCTTCGAGACGGCGGTGTGGGAGCTGGCCATGGACCTCGACGTCGCGGGCGGGGTCATGCGCTCCCTCGACACCGGCGACCCGCGCCGCTGGGAGCTCCTGCGCGCCCTGGAGAGGTCCCTGGACGCCCTCGACCTCCACGACGTCCCGGGCACGGCCGACCGCGCGCGGGAGGCGCTGGCCCCGGCCCTGCGCTCCCCCGCTGCGGCGAGCGCCCACCGGGTGTCGGCGGTGGGCCACGCCCACATCGACTCCGCCTGGCTGTGGCCCGTGCGGGAGACCGTGCGCAAGGTGGTCCGCACCAGCGCCAACGCCGTCGCCCTCGCGGAGGACCACCCGGGGTTCGTCTTCGCGATGTCCCAGGCCCAGCAGTGGGCCTGGCTCAAGGAGCACCGGCCCGACGTCTTCGCCCGGGTGGTGCGCGCCTGTGAGGCCGGGCAGTTCGTGCCGGTCGGGGGCATGTGGGTGGAGTCCGACACCAACATGCCCGGCTCCGAGGCGCTGGCCCGGCAGTTCAGCTTCGGCAAGCGGTTCTTCCGCGACGAGCTGGGCGTCGACACCCAGGAGGTGTGGCTCCCCGACTCGTTCGGCTACTCGGCGGCGCTCCCCCAGCTCGTGCGGCTGTCGGGCTCGCGGTGGTTCCTCACCCAGAAGATCTCCTGGAGCCAGACCAACGCGTTCCCCCACCACACGTTCTGGTGGGAGGGCATCGACGGCACACGCGTCTTCACCCACTTCCCGCCCGTGGACACCTACAACTCCGAGCTCACCGGCTCGGAGCTGGCGCACGCCTCCGGCAACTTCCGGGACAAGGGCGGCGCGTCGCGGTCCCTGGTGCCCTTCGGGCACGGCGACGGCGGAGGGGGCCCCACCCGGGAGATGCTCGCCCGCGCCCGGCGGACCGGCGACCTGGAGGGGTCCCCCCGGGTGGAGATCGAGCACCCCTCGGAGTTCTTCGCCAAGGCCCACGCGGAGTACCCCGACGCACCCGTGTGGCTGGGCGAGCTGTACCTGGAGTTCCACCGCGGGACCTACACGAGCCAGGCGGCCACCAAGCAGGGCAACCGGCGGTCGGAGCACCTGCTGCGCGAGGCCGAGCTGTGGGCCGCGACCGCCGCCGTGCGCACCGGCGCACCCTACCCGTACGAGGCCCTGGACCGGGTGTGGCGGACGGTCCTGCTGAACCAGTTCCACGACATCCTGCCCGGGAGCTCGATCGCGTGGGTCCACCGGGAGGCGGCCGAGTCCTACGCGGAGGCCGCCGCCGAGCTGCACGGGATCGTCGCGTCGGCCCAGGGGGCGCTGGCGGAGGAGCCCGGCGGGGACGGCGGCACCCTGGTGTTCAACGCCGCCCCGCACGAGCGCGACGGCGTGCCCGCGCTCGGCGCGGTCCCCGCCGCGCTCACGGGCGCGCCCGGCGCGGCGGCGGCCTCGGTCGACGCCTCGGACGGCGGCTTCCTCCTGGACAACGGGCTGCTGACCGTGCGCGTGGACGGCCGCGGGCTCGTCACCTCCGTCCTGGACAGGGTCGCGGAGCGCGAGGTGCTGGCCCCGGGGTCACCGGGCAACCTGCTCCAGGTGCACCCCGACCTGCCCAACCAGTGGGACGCCTGGGACGTCGACGCGTTCTACCGCAACACCGTCACCGACCTCACCGGCGCCGACGCGGTCGAGGCCCTGGAACCGCGGCCCGGGGGCGCCGCCGCGCTGCGCGTGGCGCGCACGTTCGGCGCGTCCTCGGTCGTCCAGGTCCTGTCCCTGAGCCCCGGCGCTCGGCGTCTGGACGTGGAGACGGTGGTGCACTGGCACGAGCGGGAGAAGTTCCTCAAGGCGGCCTTCCCGGTCGACGTCCGCGCGGACGAGTCCTCCTCGGAGATCCAGTTCGGGCACGTGAGGCGGCCCACCCACTCCAACACCTCGTGGGACGCGGCGAAGTTCGAGATCTGCGCGCACCGGTGGGTGCACGTCGGGGAGCCCGGCTACGGCGTGGCGGTCCTCAACGACTCCACCTACGGGCACGACGTGACCCGCGCGGTCCGCGGGGACGGGGGCACCACGACCACGGTGCGGCTGTCGCTGCTGCGCGCCCCGCGGTTCCCCGACCCGGAGACGGACCAGGGCGAGCACCGCTTCCGCTACGCGCTGGCCCCGGGCGCGACGGTGGAGGACGCGGTGCGCGAGGGGTACCGGATCAACCTGCCCCCGCGCGAGGTCCCCGGCGGCGGCGAGGTCGAGCCGCTGGTGCGCGTGGACGACCCCGGGGTGGTGGTGGAGTCGGTCAAGCTCGCCGACGACCGGTCGGGCGACGTCGTCGTGCGGCTGTACGAGGCCCGCGGCGGGCGGGCCCGCGCGACGGTGGCGCCGGGCTTCCCGTTCGCCGGGGTCCGCGCGGTGAACCTCCTGGAGGAGGAGTACGAGGGAGCGCCCGAGCTCGACGTGCGGACCGCGTCCGGCGACGGCGGGCACGGCTGCGTGGCGTTCGGGCTGCGGCCGTTCCAGATCGTGACGCTGCGGTTCGCACGGTAGCGCGGCCGCGTACCGGCCGGCGCGTCCGGCCGGTACGCGCGGCCGTCTAACCTGGCACGCATGCACAGGCAGAGCACCACACCCCCCGGCACGCAGACGCTGCGGCGGGGGCTCGACGTCGTCGCCGCCGTGGCGCGGGGGGCGTGCGACCTCCGGGCGGTGTGCGAGAGGACGGGGATCAGCCGCAGCACCGCGCACCGGCTGCTGCAGCTGCTCGTGCAGGAGGGCTACCTGCGCCGGGGCCCGGAGAACACCTACCTGCTGGGCCCCGCGCTGATCGAGTACGGCTTCCTCGCCCTCCAGCAGAACCCGGTGCCCCTGGTGGCGCGCCCGGTCCTGGAGCGGCTCTCCGGGCGGTACCGGGACACGGTGCACCTGGCCATCCGCGACGACGACGAGGTGCTGTACCTGGACAAGATCGCGAGTCTGCGCGGCGCGGAGACGCGTTCGCGGATCGGCTACCGCATGCCCCTGACCACCACGGGCATCGGCAAGTCCCTGATCCTGGACGAGGGGGAGGAGGTCTGGGAGCGGCTCTTCGCCGCCGAGCGGGAGGGCGGCGGTGGCGGAGACCGGTCCCTGGACCGCTTCCTGGAGACGATGCGCCGCTACCGCAGACTGGGCGCCACGATGGACCTGGAGGAGAACGAGCCGGGCATCCGCTGCGTGGCCGCCCCCGTGCGGGACGGCAGCTCGTCCGGCGTGGCGGCGGTCAGCATCGCCGCCACCCGCCCCTACATGCCCGTGGAGCGCATGCGCGCCCTGGTCCCGGTCCTGCGCGAGGCGGCCGAGGAGATCTCCGGGCTCCTGGGGTACCCCTCGGCGGGGTCCCAGGCCTGACCCCGGCCCGGCGGGGCCCGCCCTCGCGCCGCCGGCGGGAGGGGCGCCCGGCCACGTCCGTGGGGACGGGGCCGGCGACCTGCCTCACGCCGCAGGCGGGAGGGGCGCCCCCAGCGCCAGCAGCACGGGGAACCCGATCAGCGCCCCCACCCTGATGGCGTCCTCCACCCTGCTCCGGCCGGTGTGGAAGGCCACCGGTGAGCGCAGCATCCACCACCGCTTGCCCCGCACCGTGAACGGCCAGGCCAGCGGCACGCCCGACCGGGTCAGCCAGTCCCCCAGCACGTGCGTCAGCGCGCCCGCGAACACCACCAGGCCCACGAGCCACGGAGCGGGACCGTAGCCCTCCACGAGCAGCGTGCACGCGCCGAGGACGAGGGCGGCCACCAGCGCCGCCCGCCTGCGCCGCCGGACCGTGCCCCACGCCCTCCAGGGCCGGACCACGGTCCCCAGGCCCAGGGCGGACATCGCGAACACCACCGCGGCGGCCCCGAACGGAGCCAGTGCCGCCCCCAGCGCGACCAGGCCGAACACCAGGCACGCCGGGACGGTGTGGGTCAGGTGGCGGTGCCCGCCGTCCTTGGGCGCCTCCAGCTCCCGCGGGGTGGCCGTGCGGCGGTAGACCCGTCTCGACAGGCCGCGCAGACCGGTCGAGACCAGTTCCGTCACCCGTCCGAGCGAGCGCCCCGCCGAGGAGCCGGGCTCGTCCAGGTCGGGGAGGAGCGCGGCGCCGGCGCCGACCGCGGCGCACGTCAGTGTGACGGGCACGTCGGCGCCGCAGAGCAGGGCGACGGCGCCGCCCGCGAGCACGCCGGTCGCGGCGTGCGAGGTACCCATCATCGAGGTCTCCGTAGGGGGTGGGGAGGTCTGCCTCCCCGACCCTCTCTCGGACGCGCGACAGGGCTGCGCCCGGGGCCCCGTCCACGCCCCGCCGGGCGGGGTGGGGCCGGTGCCGTCATGGCGCTGCGCGGCCGCGGGGAGCCGGGCGCCGAAGGGGTGTGTGGCCGAGCGGGCGCCTGTCCCCGAACCCGATGGGGGCGCTCGTCGCCGTCGGGAGCGCCGCCGCCGTCGACACGGTCCTGCTGAGCGCGCCCGCCCCGGGCCGGCGCCGCTTCGCGCGGCTCCGGCCCGGGTGGGCGTGCCCCCTGCCCTCCGCACAGGCCGTCAGGCCCGGCGGGGGCTGCCCGGACGGCTGGGCGCCGAGGCGCCCGGCCGTCCGGGGCCGGACCCGTGCCCTAGGACGGAGGGCGCGGATCCGGCGGCTTCGAGACCCCTCGCGGGGCCCCTGGTCAGTTGGCCATGCCGGTGGACGCGTAGCCCGACACGAAGCGGCGCTGCATGACGAGGAAGACCGCGAGCATGGGCAGCAGCATGATCAGGCCGGCCGCCGCCACCAGGGCGTGGTTCACGGTGAAGCCCTGCTGGAACGAGTACAGGGCGATCGAGACCGGCAGCGCCTCGGAGTCCTGGAGGAACGTCACCGCCAGGAGGAACTCGTTGTACGCCTGGAGCCCCGCGACCAGGCCCGCCGTGAGCAGCCCCGGCCAGATGAGCGGCAGCACGATCCGGAAGAACACGGTGAGCTCCCCCGCGCCGTCCATCCGGGCCGCCGCCTCGTAGTCCGGCGGGATGGCGATGAGGTAGGACCTCAGGAGCAGGGTCGCGAAGGGGCTGTAGATCGCCCAGTAGATGAGGATGAGGCCGAACTGGGTGTCGTACAGCCCCAGCCGCGTCCACCACGACAGCAGCGGGACGAGGAACAGCTGGATCGGCAGCGAGGTCACCACCAGCAGGTACATCGTGATCGCCCCGGGAGCGGGGACGTCCAGGCGCACCATGGCGTAGGCGGCGGCGCCCGAGATCAGGCACACGCCGACGGCGGTGCAGGACACGATGACCGCGCTGTTGGCCAGGCCGGTGGCCATGTTCGCGCTCTGCCACGCGGTGGTGAAGTTGTCCCAGGCGGCGTCGGCGGGCAGCCCCATCGGGTTGGTGCTGAGCTCCGCCGGGGTCTTCAGCGCGCTGAAGACCATGACGACGATGGGCCCCAGCGCGTACGCGGCGAGGATCACCAGCAGCAGGTAGGTGAGGGGGCGCCCCCGGTCCAGGAGACGCGCGGCGCGTCTGGCCCGTGTCGGTCGTGCGGGCATCGGGGTCACACCTCCCATCGGAGTCGGCGGCGCAGGACGAGGTAGCCCGCGATGGTGACGGCGCTGATGACCGCCATGACGACGCCCACGGCGGAGGCCACGCCCGCCCGGGACTCGCTGAACGCCGTGCGGTACAGCAGGGTGCTGAGCATGTCCGTGGAACCCGCCGGGCCGCCCTGGGTGAGGATGTAGACGAAGTCGAACACCAGGAACGACCAGATGATCGTCATCAGGAACAGGAAGACGAGGGTCGGCCGGATCCCGGGCAGGGTGACGTGCCAGAACTCCCGGAACCTCCCGGCCCCGTCCAGGCGGGCCGCCTCGTACAGCGACGGGTTGACCGACTGCATGGCGGTGAGGAAGAGCATCACCAGGAAGCCCCACCACTGCCAGTTGTTGATCATCGCGATCGCGCCCAGGGCCAGGTCGGGGTCGCCCAGCGCGTTGGCGTCGCCCACCCAGGGCACCCCGAAGGAGGCCAGGGCCGGGCCGATGCCCGCGTCGGGGCTGAGGATCTGGCGCCACACGGCGGCCGAGACGACGGTGGCGACCACGTACGGGATGAAGAACGCGATGCGGAAGAGGGTCCGCCCGCGCCGCACGCGGCTGAGCAGGTAGGCGCCGAGCAGGCCCATCCCCATGGGCACCGTCAGGAAGAACAGCGTCCACACCAGGTTGTGGCCGAGGGCCCGGTGGAAGGCCGGGTCGCCGGCCAGGGCCTCGTAGTTCGCCGTGCCGACGAAGTCCGGGGTGTTGATCCCGTCCCAGTCGGTGAACGAGTACGCGACCGACATCATCGCCGGACCGGCGATGACGAGGACGTTGACGATGAGGAGCGGGGCGAGGAACAGCAGGCCCGTGAGCCTGCGGTTGGGGCCTCGCCTGCGGGCCGGGGGGCGGGGCGGTCGGACCGCCCCGCCCGTCCCGGTGACAGCGACGGACATCGGGTGGGGTTTCCGGTTTCTCTCTACTGCGGAGTGAACGGCGTCGGCAGGCCGCCGGCGCCCAGCTCCTGCTCGAAGCTGGTCTTGAGGAAGTCCGCGTACGCCGACGGCGACATGTCGCCGGTGATGACGCCGTCGAACTCGGTGTAGAGCGCGGTGTTGGTCTGCGGGGGCAGGAAGGTCCAGCTGGCGTAGCCGATGTTGTCCGACGCGGGGATCTCCTCGTACAGGCGCTGGGCGCGCGGGTCGATGCCCTCGGGGAAGTCGTCGGCGCCGTAGGCGACGGGCGGCGGGTTCTCGCCCTGCTCGGCCAGGTAGCCCAGGGAGCGGGAGGTGTCGCCGACCAGGTGGTCCAGGAAGGCGGCGGCGGTGTCGGGGTCGCTGCTGTCGGAGCTGATGGACAGGGCGGTGCCGATCGCCATCGGGAACACGCCCGGCTCGACGCCCTCGGCGAGCGAGGGCAGGGGCGCCCAGTCCCAGTCCTGCGGGTCGTTGCCGGAGTCGGTGAAGAACGTGCCCATGGAGCTGAAGCTCCACGTGCCGCTCATGTACATGGCGACGTCGCCGTTGGCGATGCCGGTGCACATGTCGGGGTCGGTGTTGGTGAACCAGCGCTCGGCGCCGCCGCCCCACCAGCCCTTGTCGATCTGGGACTTCATCGTCTCCAGGGCGTCGACGACGGCCGCGTCGTTCCAGTCGCGGTCCCCGGTGAGGATCTCGTAGAGGTTCTGGGGGCCCACGGCGGCGTTGAGCACGCAGCTGAGGTACCACTCGCTCTGCGCCGGGTAGCCGCTGTTGCCGGCGCCGACGGGGATGATCCCCTTGGAGTCGGCGTCCTCGCACAGGGCCTCGAACTCCGCCTTGGTCGTGGGCGGGGTCCAGCCGTTCTCCTCGAAGACGGCGCGGTTGTAGTACATCACCAGCGAGCCGTAGGAGGTGGGCACGGACTGCATGGCGTCTTCCACGCGGCTGAGCTGCTGCGCCCAGGGGAGCAGGCGGTCGTTCCAGCCGTACTGGTCGGCGTAGTCGTCCAGGGGGATCGTGCGGTTGCCCTGGGCGTAGGACACCGTGGTCGTCGGGCCGGGCGAGTAGATGATGTCGGGGGCGTTGCCGGAGGAGACGGCGGTGTCGGTCTGCGAGGCCAGGTTGGTGAGCTGCTTGGTCGTCATCTTGACCTGGCGCTCCGACGACTCGTTGAACGTGTCGATGAAGTGGGTGCGGAAGTACTCCTCGGTCTCCGGGGTGGGGAAGGCGCCCCAGTAGTCGATGGCGGAGGAACCCCCGCCGGAGCCGCCGCACCCGGTCAGGAGCCAGGCGCCCGCGAGGGCCCCTCCGGCGAGTTTGAAGGCGTCACGGCGAGGAAGGTGGTGGGTCACAGGGGATCCTTTGGATCGTGCACGGTGTTCAGGTGGATTCGCGGACGATGAGTTTCTGGGGGAGGACGACCTCGCGCGCCCCCTGGGCGGGGCCTTCGGAGAGGCGTTCGAGGATCAGCCGGGCGCAGGTGCGCCCGATCTCCCGGGCGGGGTTGTGGACGGTGGTGAGCGGGGGCGACAGCAGCGACGCCGCCTCGATGTCGTCGAACCCGGTGACCGCGACGTCGCGGGGGACGCTCAGGCCGCGCTCGCGGACGGCGTCCAGGGCGCCCACCGCTATGAGGTCGTTGGCGCAGACCAGGGCCTCGGGCGCCGGGTCGAGCGCGAGGAGGGCGTGGGCCCCCTCCACCCCTCCGGCCCGGGTGAAGGGGCCGGAGACGACGAGGGACTCGTCGAACTCGACCCCGAAGTCGCGCAGGGCCCGTTCGTAGCCCGCCAGGCGGAGCCGTCCCGGTGCGGTGTCCGGGTCCCCGTTGACGAAGCCGATCCTGCGGTTCCCGCGTTCGAGCACGTGGGTGACGGCGTCCGCCATGCCTCCGGTGTCGTCGGCCCGCACGATGTCGCCGAAGCGCGGGTCGAGCTCACCGCTCAGCCGGACCAGGGAGGCGCCGGCGTCGGTGATCGCCGCGTAGTGGCGCTCCTGGGCGGTCAGCGACGCCAGGACGACCCCGTCGACCTTGCGGTCGAGCAGGTGGCGCAGGGCGGCGTCGAGGTCCTCGGAGTTCTCCCGGACGCTGCAGATCGAGATGAGGAAGCCCTGGGGCTGGAGCACGTCCTGGAGCCCGGCCGCCATCTGGGGGTAGAAGGGGTTGGTGACGTCGGAGACCACCAGCGCGACGGCCTCGCTGCGTCCGGTCCGCAGGCCTCGGGCCGAGGGGTCGGGCCGGTAGTCCAGCTCCTGGACGACCCGGAGCACCTTGGCCTTGGTCTTGTCGCTGACCGGGCGCCGCCCGCTCAGGACGTGGGAGACGGTCGTGATGCTCACACCCGCACGCGCCGCGACGTCGGCGATGCCGGCCCTGTTCTCCTTGCTCATCTCTCTCGATTCGCATCGTATGCAAAACGTATTGCAAAAGGGTAGGGTTCATAGTGGCCAAAAACGGTGTGCAGTGTCAAGACGAGTATCCCCCTCCCCCACTCACCAGTTGGAACACGGCGGAGCGCGTCGAACTGCTGTGCGCAAAACGAAGTGAGAGGATGCCGATGGTGACTCGTGATCGGTGCCGCGGGGCCCTGGTGGGCCTGGCGGTCGGCGACGCCCTGGGGGCACCCACAGAAGGCATGACCCCCGATGCCATCCGTGCAGCACACGGGCGTGTGGTGGACTTCCTCGAGGAGGACGCCGCGGGCACCGACGACACCGAGTACGCCGTCCTGTGCGCCCGGGGGCTGCTCGCGCACGGGCACGGCCTCACGGCCGACCACGTCGCCGAGGTGTGGCGGACAGCACTCCTCGCCCAGACCGAGGGGTTCCACGGCGCCGGGTTCAGCGAGATGGTGGCCATCGCCAACCTGCGGGCCGGACTGCGGCCCCCCGTCAGCGGCGCCGACAGCTACGAGTCGTGGAGCGACGGCGCGGCCATGCGCGTCGCGCCCGTCGGGATCCTCTGCGCCGGCGACCCGGCCGAGGCGGCCCGGCTGGCGCACGAGGACGCCATGGTCAGCCACGACGCCGACGGCGTCCACGGCGCGCGGGCCGTCGCCGCGGCCGTGGCGGTCGCCCTGGTGGCCGAGGGGCCCGACGAGGTCGTGGCGGCCGGGCTCGCGGCCATGCCCGCGGACTCCTGGACCGGGCGCCTCACGAGGCGGGCCCTGGAGATCGCCGGGGCCGCCCCCGACACCGACACGGCCGAACGGGAGCTGTACGCGCAGATCCCGCTCTTCCACTACCCGTGGCCCGACACCGCCCCCGAGGCGGTGGCCCTGGCCTTCGGGCTCTTCGCGGCCGCCCGCGGCGAGTTCGTCCCCACCGTGCTCGCCGGGGTCAACATCGGGCGCGACTCCGACACCATCGCCGCGATGGCCGGGGCGATGGCGGGCGCGCTGCACGGCGCCTCGGCCGTCCCCGCGCACTGGCGGGAGCAGGTGACGAGCGTCTCCGGCCGCTGCGTCACCGTCACCGCAGGAACGGACCTCATCGAACTCGCCGACGCCCTGCACGCCGCCGGGCGCCACCACCAGGAGGTGGACCTTGCGCTCTGAGACCGCGCGCGGAGCCCTGCTCGGGCTCGCGATGGGCGACGCCCTCGGCCTGCCCGCCCAGTTCCACCGGCGTGTCCGCTCCGGGTGGGGGCGCGACATCCTGTGGCAGAAGAACGCCGAGCTCGACGCCCAGCGCGTCTCGCGCCCGCTGCTGCCCTTCGCCCTGAGCGGCGACGAGGGCAGCCCGCTGTCCGGCACCGACGACGCCGAGACCGCGGCGACGGCGGCCCTGGTGCTGCTGGAGGCCGAGGCCCACGACACCGCCTCGCTGTTCGCACGGTGGCGCGCGCACTACGTGGACACCGAGGACGTGTGGTGCGGCGTCGCCGAGCGCGGCGCGGCCGTCCACGCCCTGCGGGGCGCGGTGCCCCCCACGACGGGCACGGACAACCCCGTGCACTGGGACGACGCCGCGGTCCCGGCGGCCGTGGCGGTCGGACTGCTGCGCGCCGGGGACGCGGACGCCGCCGCCCTCCTGGCCGGGGACTACGCGAGCATCACCCACTCCCGTGACGGGCTGTGGGCGGCCCGCGCCATGGCCCACGCCGTGGCGTCGCTGGCCGGGGGCGCCCCGCTGGAGATCGCGCTGGCGGGAGCCCGCCGGACCGTGCCCGCGGACAGCTGGCTCGGGCGGGGGCTGGACCGCGCCGACGCGCTGGTCGACGACGCCGCGGACGCCTTCACGGCGGTGCCGGACCTGGTGGACGCCTTCGGGCGGGCGCGCTACAGCCACGGGGGCGTGGCCCCCGAGACGCTGCCGACGGCGTTCGCGATCACCCGCCTCGTGGGCGGGGACCTCGCCGCGGGGCTCCAGGCCGCGGCGCTCCTGCCCCGGCAGGCCGACAGCATGCCGGCGATGGTCGGCGCCCTGTGCGGGGCGGTCGGCGGCGAGCGGGCCGTCCCGGAGGCCTGGCGCGAGCGCGTCGACCGGCTGGAGGGCGTACTGCTCCCCCGGGTCGCGGGCGTGCGGCTGACCGAACTGGCCGACCGCCTGGTCGCCGCGGGGGCCGGAGTCCTCCGGTGAGGTGAGCTGGGCCGGGCACCGGTACCGGAGGGCGGATCGGGGCAGGCGTACCCGGCAGCGCGGGGGCGCGCCGGGTATCGGGGGCCGCGCGGGGCGGAGGATCCGTTCCGCGCGGCCTTCCGCGTTCCCGGGACCGCGCCGCTCCCGGGCGGGCCCTCAGCGCTCGCCGTCGGAGGGCGCCGGCACGGCGGCCGCGTCCTCGCGCTCGGCGAGGAGGGCGGCGTTGAGCACCGCGCCGAGCAGCCCCGGCATACGCGTCTCCAGGTCCTCGGTGCGCAGGCGGCTCATCCGCGACGTGCCCTCGTAGTACTGGCGGATGATCCCGGCCTCGCGCAGCACCCGGAAGTGGTGCGTGGACGTGGACTTGCTCACCGGCAGCGCGAAGGCGATGCAGGCCATGTCCTCATGGCCGTCGGCCAGGTCGCGCACGATGCGCAGCCGTACCGGGTCGGCCAGTGCGTGCAGGACCGCGTCCACCCGGATCTCCCGGGCGTGCGGGTGCTCCAACCGGCGTCCCGGCCTTCTCGTCCCCGCCGTGTCGACCACAGGACCGCCTCCCTCGCTGCGCCACCATCCACAAAGTACGACAAGCCTCGTAGTTTGACAATCATCGTAATACGATGATTATCGTATGAGGAGCGGTCGACTCGTGACCGACGCCCGACCCCGGCGCCGCCGGGGTCCCACCCCGCACCACGGGAAGGACCGACCGTGAGCACGTTGTTCACCCCCCTCGTACTGAGGTCGCTGGAGATTCCCAACCGCGCGTGGATGTCCCCGATGTGCATGTACTCGGCGGAGTCCCAGGGCCCCGACACCGGGGTGCCGACCGACTTCCACCTGGCGCACCTGGCGGACCGGGCCGCGGGCGGTCTCGGCATGGTCATGGTCGAGGCCACCGCCGTGCGCCCGGACGGGCGGATCAGCCCGTGGGACCTGGGCCTGTGGAACGCGCGGCAGGAGGCGGGCCTCGCCCGGGTGGTCTCGGCCGTCCGCTCCCACGGCGCCGTCGCCGCCATCCAGCTCGCGCACGCCGGGCGCAAGGCCTCGGTCGACAAGCCCTGGCTCGGCAGCCGCCCCGTCGCCCCCGCCGACGGCGGATGGGCCACGGTCGGCCCGAGCGCCGAGCCCTTCCACGACCACCCGGCGCCGACCGCGCTGACCGTCGAGGAGATCGGGCAGCTCGTGCGCGACTTCGCCGCGGCCGCCGAGCGCTCCCTCGCCGCGGGGTTCCAGGTCGTGGAGGTGCACGGGGCCCACGGCTACCTCCTCAACTCCTTCCTCTCCCCCGCGGCCAACCACCGCACCGACGCCTACGGCGGCAGCCTGGAGAACCGCATGCGGTTCCCGCTGGAGGTGGTCGACGCCGTACGCGCCGTCTGGCCCGAGCACCTGCCGGTGCTCTTCCGCACCTCCGCCACGGACTGGCTCTCGGAGAACGCCGACGACGCCCGCGAGGGCTGGACCGCCGAGGACACGGTGCGGCTCGCCAAGGAGCTCCAGGCCAGGGGTGTGGACCTGCTCGACGTGTCCACCGGCGGCATGGTCCACGACGCCTCCATCCCCGCCGCGCCCGACTACCAGGTCCCCTTCGCCGAACGGGTGCGCCAGGAGACCGGCCTGCCCACCGCGGCGGTCGGCCTGATCCTGGAGCCCGCCCAGGCGGAGGAGATCGTGGCCTCGGGCCGCGCCGACGCCGTGTTCCTGGGGCGGCAGCTCCTGCGCGAGCCCTACTGGGCCCACCGCGCGGCCGAGGAGCTGGGCGCGGCCTCGCGCTGGCCCGACCAGTACGGGTACGCGGTCGCCCGTCGGCGCTGACCGCGCGCACGGACCCGCCCGGCGCGGTGCCCCTCCCGGGGGGCGCCGCGCCGGTGTCGTGTCCGGGGACGGGGGTCCGCTCCGGCTGCGCCGTGCCTTCCGTGCGCGGACTCGACGGCCCCGGGGCCCGGCGTCCGGGAACCGCGTTCGGGACGGGAGCGCCTGCCCGCCCGGGCTCGTCACGGGTCCCGGCAGCCCCTTCGGGCCCCGGGGTCACTCGAACTGCTCGCGGTGGGTGAGGCGGACCTCCTCGGTGTCCATCGCCGACTGCATCCGGCGCAGCACGACGTCGTCGATGCGGCGCTCGTCGCGCAGCCGGATCACGGTGGCCCGCTTGCGGGCCAGCAGAGCCAGGCGCAGCGCCGTGTACTGCTCCTCCCTGTTCCGGATCCGGTCGGTCCGCGCGGCGTCGGGGTCCTCGCGCAGCGTCTCCAGGTGCTCCCGGTACTCCTCCTCCAGGCGGGAGGCGACGGCCGGGTCGGTGTCCAGGGCGGACGCGGTCCCGGGCAGGGCCTCCAGTGCCTCCTCGATCGCGGTCCGCTGGGCGAACCGCCGTTCCCGCTCCACGTCGGAGTCGTCGGGCAGGCCCGCCCTCGAGATCAGCGGGGGCAGCAGCAGCCCCTGGACCACCAGGGTCACCAGGATGACGCCGGTCGTGGTGAACACGATGAGGTCCCGCTCGGGGAAGGCGGCTCCGGAGGAGGTCGTCTGCGGCACCGACAGGGCCACCGCCAGCGACACCGCGCCGCGGAACCCCGCCATGGCGTTGACGAGCCGGGAGGGGAGCCCCGGTCCCCCGGCCGGCCGCCGCGCCCGCGGCAGGAGCCGCACGAGGAGGGCCGGACCGAGGACGAAGGCGCCCCGCACCGCGAGGACCAGCACCGACACGAGGGCCACCAGCGCGAGGGCCTGGGCCAGGGCCAGGCTGGCCAGCCCCCGCACGGCCGTGTGGACCTCCAGACCGACCAGCACGAACAGCGACCCGTTGACGAGGAACACCGCCAGGGACCAGGACGCCTCGGTCTGCCGGCGGGACAGGGGCCGTCCGACGGTCGGTCCGGCCTGGCTCATGATCAGGCCCGCCACCACCACCGCCAGCACGCCGGAGGCCTCCACGCCCTCCGCCAGGAGGAAGGCCGTGAACGGGATGAGGAGGATGGCGACGTTCTGCAGGAGGGCGTTCTCGATGCGGCGGCGCACCGCCGCCCAGAACAGTGCGGTGACCGCGCCGGCCGCGACGCCGCCGCAGTAGGACAGCAGGAACAGCCAGCCGACGTGCGGGGCGCTCAGGGACTCCTCCCCCACGGTGACGCCGACGGCCACGCCGTAGACGACCAGGGCGGTGCCGTCGTTGACCAGGCCCTCGGCGCGCAGCACGGTGATGTCCCGGCGCGGCAGGAGGCGGGCCACGGTGGACACGGCGGTGGCGTCGGTGGGGGCGACGGCGGCCCCCAGCACCCACGCCGCGCCCCAGGGCAGCCCCCACAGGTGGGCCGGGACGGCGACGGCGGCGGCCGTGGCGATGACCAGCAGGGTGCTCATCACCGCGATGCCGGTGAGGTTCTTGCGGATCTCGCGCAGCGACGTGGACAGGCTCTCCCAGTACAGCAGGAGGGGCAGGAAGATCAGGAGCATCAGCTCCGGCGGCAGCTGCACCTCGTGCAGGGCGGGGACGAACCCCATCAGCACCCCGCTGCCCAGCAGCAGGGCCGGGGCTGGCAGGCGGGTGCGGCCAGCCAGGGCGGTGCAGACCAGGATCGCCGTCCCCAGCAGGACGACGAGTACGAGACCGAGCAGGAGGCACCTCCGTCGACGTCGTCCGGGCGCGTCCCGGGGCGCGGCACGCTCGGAAGCCTCTCGCGCCGCACCCCGGGTGCGACCGCCGGACACGGCGCTTTGCCCAGGGTGGAGGAGGTCCTGTCCGCCCCTTGGCCCGCGGGGACGGGGATGCCGGGGTGCGGGAGGGCCCGACCGCGCTCTCCCCGCGGCCGGGGCTCCGGCCCGGGGGCCGCCGCAGCCCGCGCCCCGCCCGGCGGGAGGCGGGCCGCAGGGCCGGACCTGGCGCGCGACGGTGTCGTACCCCCTGGCTACCGTGGCCCCATGCCGACCTTCCAGGACTTCAACTTCAAACTGCTCGTCGTCGAGAAGCTCATGTACGACGACGGGACGCTCTCCCCCCGGTTCACCCTCTCCGAGCACCTCCAGGGGCTCGGGATCACCCAGAGCCCCCACGACTACGCCTACGCGGTCGGGAAGGAGTTCCAGGTCCTGGACGAGGCGCGCGCGTACTTCGAGGCGCTGGAGATCGGCGCGGAGCAGCTCGCCGCCGTGGACTCGGTCCTGTTCGACGGCGGGAACCAGGCGTTCATGGAGTGCGCGCCGGTCTGGGACGGCGAGGACGACCTGTTCGACGTCCGCTCCCTGGACGACCTCGACCTGGTGCCGAACCTCCGGCGCTTCGAGGGCGCCGAGGACCTCTTCTACCAGCGGCCCGAGATGCTGGAGGTCCTGACCGCCAGGGGCATCGAGGTCGACTGAGCCGACGGGGCCCGCAGCGGCCGGCGGGGCACCCGGGCGCGGGCGTCCCGCCGGCGGGAACCCGGAGGCCACCGCGGACGACCACAGGGGCGAAGGACGCTTCCCACCGGGCACGGGCCCGGTGCGCCGCTGTGAGGAGAACGAACGCGTGGAACGGCAACCGGACAAGTCGGCAGCGGACCGGGCCCGCCCGGGGCCCCGCGGCGCCTGGGCGGCGCTGCGCCCCCTGGTCCTGCGGCTCCACTTCTACGCGGGGGTGTTCGTCGCCCCCTTCGTCCTGGTCGCCGCCGCCACGGGGCTCCTGTACGTGTGGACGCCGCAGATCGAGCAGGCGGTGTACGCGGAGCAGCTGTACGTGGAGCCGGGGGGCGAGCCCCTGCCGCTGCACGAGCAGGTGCGCACCGCCCGGGCGGAGCTGTCCGGGGCCGAGGTCGACGCGGTGCGTCCGGCCACCGGCGAGGAGGACTCCACGCGGGTGCTCTTCGACCTGCCCGGGTCGGCCGAGAGCCACCGGACGACGGTGTTCGTCGACCCCTACGGCGGCGAGGTCCTCGGCGTGATGGAGACCTACGGCACGAGCGGCGCGCTGCCCGCCCGGACCTGGGTCGACATGCTGCACCGCAACCTGCACCTGGGCGACGCGGGCCGCCTGTACAGCGAGCTGGCCGCGAGCTGGCTGTGGGTGGTCGCCCTGGGCGGGGCCGCCCTGTGGGCCTCGACCGCGCTGCGCCGCCGCGGGGGCGCGCGCCGCCTGCTCGTCCCCGGCGCGGGCACCGCTCCCGGCCGTCCCCGGTCGGTCTCGGTGCACGGCGCGACCGGGACGTGGCTGCTGGCGGGGCTGCTGTTCCTGTCCGCCACGGGGCTGACGTGGTCCCAGTACGCGGGGGCGAACATCACCGAACTCCGGGAGCGGCTGGCCTGGACCACCCCCTCCGTCTCCGCCGGCGTCCCGAACGCCTCCCCGGGGGTGGACATCGGCATCGACACGGTGCTCGCCGGCGCGCGGGACGCCGGTCTGGACGGCCTCGTCGAGATCTCCCTGCCGAAGGACCCCGCCGCCCCCTACACAGTGACCCAGATCGACCGGTCCTGGCCCACCTCCGTGGACTCGGCGGCGATCGCCGCGGACACCGGGGAGGTCGTCGACGTCGTCCGCTTCTCCGACTACCCGCTCATGGCCAAGCTGAGCCGCTGGGGCATCGACGCCCACATGGGCGTGCTGTTCGGGGTGCCCAACCAGCTCGTGCTGACCGCCGTCGCCCTGGGAGTGGTCGTCGTCGCGGCGTGGGGGTACCGCATGTGGTGGCAGCGGCGTCCGACGCGGGGCCGGGCCCTGGGCGTGGGCCGCCCGTACCCGCGCGGCTCCTTCCGGGCCCTGACGTGGCCGTGGCGGGTGGCGGTGGTCGTCGTCCTGGCGGGGATCGGGTGGGCCGTTCCGCTGGTCGGCGCCTCGCTCGCGGTGTTCCTCGCGGTGGACGCGGCGCTGGGGTGGCGCGCCCGCCGCCCGCGCCGCACGGCGGGGCCGGCCCCTGCGGCGCCCGGGTCCGGGGACGCGCCGGTCGCGGGGTCCCGCTCCCGGTGAGGCGCCCCGCGCGGCCGTCCCCGCCCGGGCGGGGACGGCCGCGGGCTCAGTGGTGCCCTCCGTGGTCGGTCACGGGTGCGCTGCCGGCCGCCATGGGCTGCACGGGCGCGGTGACCTCCAGTTCGCTCCCCTCGGCGAAGGTCAGCGTGACGGCGACCTCGTCCCCCTCCTCCAGGGGTTCGGGCAGGTCGTTGACCATGATGTGGTAGCCGCCGTCGACCAGCTCGGTGGCTCCCCCCGCCGCCACGGGGATCTCCTCCACGACGCGCATGCGGGAGGCCCCGGAGCCGGTGGTCTCCGTGCTGCACAGGTCGGCGTCGGGCGAGGCCCCGGTGGAGACCCCGGTGATGGCGGTGTCCTCGTCGGCGGCGTTGGAGACCTCCATGTACAGGACGGCGATCTCCGGGTTGGCGGGTTCGGGCACCCACGCGCCGGTGACCTCCAGGTCGCCGGCGGCGGCGTGGCCGCGGGGCTCCGCGTCCGGGTCGGCCCCGGCCCGGTCGGCGGGCGCGTCCGGCGTCCCGCAGGCCGTGGCGAGGAGCAGGGCGGCCAGCGCGGCGGCGGCGGTGGTCCGTGGCTTCGGCACGGTCCCGTGTCGTGGGAGTGGCATGGTCCTCGCGGTTTCCTCGTGGTCGTGGTCGTGCGGTGGTGCGGTGGTGCGGGTGGGAGCGCGGCCCCGTCCCCGGGGTCGTTCACGGAGCCCTCGCGGTTCCCGGTGTGCGCGCCCTCACCCGGGGAGGAGGTCGTGCGCGATCCAGGGTTCGCCCCCTCGCACGGGCGGCACGGCGAACAGGGCGCTCCCCTCGTGGCGGACGTACCGGTGGAGGGCGTCGGCCCCCTCGTCCAGAGCGCGCTGCACCGGGGTGAAGCCCGCCCTGGGGTCCGCCTGCCAGGCGGTGAAGACCAGGCCCGCCTGCCGGAGGCCGTCGGCGTCCCAGCCCAGGTCGTAGTTGAAGCCCCGGCGCAGCATCCGCGCGCCGAGGGTGTTGCCGGGGGCGGCGAGCCTGATGTGGGCGTCGGGCGCGATCACCGGCGTGCCGTCCTCCCCCGTGGCCGACAGGTCGGGGAGGTCGTCCTCGGCGCCGCCCCCCAGCGGCGCGCCGTTGGAGAGGCGGCGGCCGATGACGGCCTCCCGGTCCCCGGGGTCGAGGGAGTACCAGTCGTCGAGGAGCATGCGGATGCGGCGGACGACGAGGTAGGTTCCGCCGTCCATCCACGCCAGGGCGGGCTCGGGGTGCGCGGCGAGGACCTGGGGGCCGAACACCGGGTCGGAGGCGTTCGGGTTGACGGTCCCGTCGATCTGGCCCATCAGGTTGCGCGGTGTGGCGCCCGGGTCCTCGGCCGCGGCGGCCGAGCGCTGGAACCCGGGCAGGGACCACCGCGGCCGCGCGTCGGCGGCGACGGCCCCGACCAGGTGCCCGACCGCGGAGGAGAGGACGACGGGGTCCTCCGCCCCCGCGTGGAGCAGCAGGTCCCCGCCGCACCAGCCGGGCTCCAGGCGGTCGGAGGCGAAGGCCGGGACGTCCTCCATGTGCGGGGGGATCCGGTCCTGCGCCCCGATCCGGTCGAGCAGGGAGGCGCCCAGGCCGACGGTGACGCCCAGCGACGCCGGGAACAGCCCCCGGGTCGGGGCGCCCTCGACGCGGGCGTCGAGGCCGTGCCCGTGGAGGGCGCCGATCTCCCGGCCCCAGGTCCGGAGCACCCGGCGCGCGGCCTCGCGCACCCGCTCCCCCGGCTCCGCCCGCAGGTCCAGCGCGACCAGTCGGACCTGGGACGGCGTGGGCGACAGGAGGGCCGGGGGCAGGCCGTCGCGGTCCCCGGCCCTGGAGCGGGAGGGGGCGAGCGCTTGGGCGTTCTCCTCCCCGGCCCGGCGGTCGGCGAAGGCGTGCCCGGCGCCCGCGCCCGCGGCCAGGCCGGCGAGCCCGGCCGCGCCCGTGGCGGCCAGGAGGCCGCGGCGGGAGGGCCCCTCCCCCGGGTCGGTGCGGCGTCTCACAGCAGGGTCTCCGCGAGTTCGGGGAGGAGAGCGGCGATCCGGTCGGCCTCGGTGCCCTCGTCGAACATCCCGGCCGCCTCGCCCCCGGGCAGCAGAACGACGATCCGGCCGCCGTGGGTGACCAGGTACTGGCCCTCGGCCTCCTGCGGGGGGTCGACGGCGATGCCGTAGTCGCGAGCGGCCTCGACCGTCGTGTCGACGTCCCCCCGGACCCCCTGGAAGGAGGGGTCGAACCGGTCGAGCCAGGACCGCATCTGCTCGGCGGTGTCGCGGGCGGGGTCGGTGCTGACCATCACGACGTCGTAGGCGTCGGCCGCCTCCCCGGCCTGCCCGAGTGCCAGGTCGATCTCGGCCATCGTCATCGGGCACACGTCGGGGCAGCTGGTGTAGCCGAAGAAGAGCAGGGTCAGCCGGTCGTCGGCGACGTCGGTGAAGCCCCACGGGTCGCCGTCGAGGGTCGTCAACTCGGTCGCCGAGGCGGCCATGGGGTCGTCGGACAGGTCCATGTAGTGGTCGGCCTCCGCGACGGGGTCCGCGGCGGAGCAGGCGGTGGCGAGGGCGAGGGCGGCGCAGAGCGCGAGGCCGCGGAGGGCGGCCTGGCGGGGTCGGGACGTCATGGTGTTCCTTCTCGGGTTCGGGGCCGGCCGGAGGCCGGCGGTGGGGAGGCGCGTCCGGGGCGGCGCGGTGCCGCCCCGGACGCGTGTCAGGCCGCCTGGCGCAGCATGCGCGCCAGGTCGCGCCGGCCGCGCGCCACGCGGGAGCGCACCGTGCCGACGGGGGTGCCGATGGCCCGGGCGGCCTCGGCGTAGGGCATGCCCTGGATCTGGGTGAGCACGAAGGCCGTTCTGCGGTCCTCGGGGAGGCCCTCCAGCAGGGACAGCAGGGCGAGGTACTCGTCGAAGCGCCCCTGGTGGGCGCACACGCCCTCCTCGGCCCACCCGTCCACGGCCTCGTGGCGCGGGATCCGGCTCTGGGCGCGGTAGCGGTCGGCCACCGTGTGGCGCGCCACGGAGAAGAGCCAGGCGCGCACCGGGGCGCGTCCCGCGTAGTGGTCGAGCCCGCGCAGGGCGCGCGAGAAGGTCTCCTGGGTCAGGTCCTCCACCCAGGACGGGTCCACCCGGCGGGCGATGAAGCGCGCCACGTCGTCACGGGTGCGCGCGAACAGGGAGTCCAGCGCGTCGCGCGCGCCCTCCTTGGCGCGCATCGCCAGGGCTGTCAGTTCGCCGTGCTCGCCGCCGGGGCGGAGGGGGCCCGTTCCCGGGGAGCCGTCGGGGGGTGCGGAGGGGATGGTCTCGCTGAGGGAGAGCATGTCGGTTCTTTCTGTCGCCGACCGCGCGGACCCCGGGACAGGGGTCGGCGGAGGACCGCGCGGTACACGTCGGAGGGGGCGCTCGGCAGGGCGGAGCACCCCGAGGGGCCGGCGGGGCCCGGACGGCGCGTTCGACCGTTCTCCGGCGCCGGGGCGGTGCGGGAGATCAGGGCAGGGGGTCAGGGCAGGGACGGCCGTGACCGCGCCCTGCCCGGGGCGTGGCGAACGCGGGGTCTCAGGCGGGCAACAGGGCCGGGGGGCCGCGCAGGACGCGCGTGTGCCGCAGGTACGGCAGCCGGATGCGGACGGGCACGTCCGCGGTCCGCAGGCGGGGCACGAGGGGGCCGCGCGGTGCGGGCAGGCCGCACACCAGCACCAGCAGCGGGAGGAGGGCGAGCGCCATGAAGCGCAGGAAGGCGAACAGCGCCGTCTCCCCGCGGCGCAGCCACCACGCGCTGACCAGCGCGGAGACCACATGCATCCCGATCATCGTCCACGCCGGCATCGCAGCCTGGACCACCACGTCGCCCTCGTGCGAGGCGGTGTGCGGACCTCCGAGCGAGCCGACGTAGCTGAAGGCCACGTGCAGGGCGAACTGGCCCCAGAGCATCCACCCGGTGAGGGTGGCCCAGCCCTGGCGGCGGTTCGCGGCCGCCCACGCCATGGCGAACACGACGGCCGCCCCCGCGAGGAGTCCGGCGAGGGGGACGTCGTGGCCGGAGCTGAGCGCGTGCCCGTGCGCGGACAGGCTCGCGCACACCAGGGTGAACACCCCGGCGCGCAACGGGCGGCACGACTCGCTCTCGGTCATCTCCCCTCCATCGTCCCACCACCGCGGGGGGCGGCGACGGCGGGGCCGGGTCACCAGCCGGTGAGCAGCAGGTGGTTGACCAGGAGGGCCGTGGCCCCCTGGGCGGCCAGCCACCCCCGGTGGTGGCGGTCCGGAAGGAGGGCCGCGGCGGGGACGAGCCACAGCACGAACGGCAGCCAGATCCGTTCGGTCTCGCCCTTGCTCATCCCCGAGAGGGTGGCCACCGCGATCGCCCCGAGCCCGGCGGCGACGAGCAGGACCGTCGTCGAGGCCTCCCGGGACGGCGCCCGGAGCAGGCCGACCGCCGCCGCGGGCACCCCCGCCAGTGCCCGGCGCAGGCCCGCCGCGGTCGCGGGTCCCACGGCCAGGCACGCGACGGCGAGGTTGGCCCACACCCAGTACGCGTAGGGGCGGACGGCCGCCACCCCCTGGTAGTAGCGCTCCACGAGCAGGCGGTACCCCTCCCACCAGTGGAAGCCCGCCGCGGTGAAGGCGGCGGCGACGACCAGGGCTCCCGCCAGGGCGTAGGGGAGGGGGCGCGCGTTCCTCGCGCACAGGAGCACGGCCAGGGCCGGGACCGCGGCGAGAACCAGCCCGTAGGACAGGTACACCGCCCACCCCAGGAGCAGGCCGGCCGCCAGCGCGGTGGAGCGCGGCGCGCGGGCGCCGGGCGACGCGCCGACCGCGAGCAGGGCCAGGCCCCACGCGGTGACCGCCGCGAAGTAGCCGTCCGCGGACACGCCCGCCCACACCGCCGCGGGCAGCAGCACGAGGAACGGGGCCGCCCGGCGCGCCGCCCCCTCCGCGCCGAGCGCGCGCATCGCGACCAGCACGGCCGCGGCGGCCGACCCGCCGGCCAGGATGCACCAGAGCCCGGCCCACGCCCCTCCCCCCAGGCCGATCCGGTCCAGGGCGACGAAGGTCAGGACGGCGCCCGGCGGGTGCCCGGCCACGTGCGTGGGCCAGTTGTCCGGTTGCCCGATGAGGATGTGCCGGGTGAACGTGCTCAGGGCGGCGCCCGCGTCCTCGAAGCGGTGCACCGAGGACAGGTACTCGTGGGGTGACAGGAGGCGGTCGGCGATCCCGCGCCTCCAGCCGTCGACCAGGGCGAGCGCGGCGGTCCAGAGGGCGGACACCGCCCAGGCCGACCCCACCAGGGCGCGCCAGGGCAGGGCGCGCGCGGCCGCGGGACCGCAGGCCGCCACCGCCGCCGCCAGGGCCAGGGCCGGCACCGTGCCCGGCCCCGTGTGCGGGAGCCAGGAGGCGTACAGCGGCGGCCAGTCGACGTGGAGGACGCCCCGTGTGCGCTCGATCCAGGTGCCGGTGACGGCCGCCGCGGCGAAGAGGAGCACGGCCAGGGCGGCGGCGGTCAGGTCGGCGCGGAGGCCGCGACGGGCGGCGCCGGGCGCCTCCCGGTCGTTCCGGTGGAGTTCTGGCTGCGTCACGCCGTCACCGTAGGTCACGGCCGCCGTTGTCGCGGGGTGCGCGGCGGCGTGTCGCCGGGACGGGGGAAACCGCTGTTCGCAGGGGGTGCGGTCGGACACACCGCCGAGCGTGCGGTCCGCTCCCGGCGCGCCCGGTCGACCTAGGGTGACCGTGGCCGATCCATCGTTGCGGAGGGCGGAGGACCACGTGGACGAACGGGAGGGCGGTCCGCCCCGGGGACGCGCGACCGGCGGCGGGCGCGCGGGGACCCCGGCCCCCGGGCCCCGGCTGCGGGCCGGCGGGTTCCGCGCGCTCCTGCGGGACGGTCCCCCGTACGGCCCCACCCGGGCGGAGTTCTGGCGCAGCCCGCTGCGCGGACCGCGCCTGACGTCCCTGCTGGGCGCGGTCCTGCTCGGCGGGGTCCCGGTGCTGTTCCTCACCGGCCTGCTGTCCTACGCCGCGTACAACCCCGATCTCGGGTCCAACGACATGACCCCCGGCAAGGGGCTCCTCGGGTTCCACCTCTTCCCCTGGCCGACCGACCCGCCGTGGCTCTACCGCCTCACCCAGGGCGTGCACGTCACGCTCGGCGTCACGCTGGTACCCGTCCTGCTGGCCAAGCTGTGGTCGGTGGCGCCCCTCTTCTACCGCTGGCCCCCGGTCCGGTCCCCCGCCCACGCGCTGGAGCGGCTGTCCCTGCTGTTCCTGGTGGGCGGGGCGCTGTTCGTGTTCGCGACCGGGATCCTCAACATCCAGTTGGAGTACGCCTTCCCCGGCTCCTTCTACCCGCTGCACCTCTACGGCTCCTGGGTGTTCGTCGCCGCCTTCTCGTCCCATGTCGTCCTGAAGCTGCCGGCCGCGGTACGGGCGCTGCGCGGGCCGCGCCGGGGCGCGGGCGCCCCGCCGCCCCCGCCCGGGACCGGGGAGGGCCTGATCGCGCCCGCCCCCGCGCCGCGGACGGCCTCGCGCCGCACCCTGCTGGGCGCGGTGGGGCTGGGCTCGCTGGCGCTGTTCCTGACGACGGTCGGCCAGAGCCTCGGCGGCCCGTTCCGGCGCACGGCCGTCCTGGCGCCGCACGGCAGGCTGCCCGAGGACGGGGCCGACGGCTTCCCGGTGAACACCACCGCGGCCCACGCGGGGATCACCGGCGCCGACACGGGCCCGGACTGGCGGCTGACGGTCCGGTACGGGGACCGGGAGGCCGTCCTCACCAGGGAGGAGCTGCTAGCCCTGCCGCAGCACCGGTCGGCGCTGCCGATCGCGTGCGTGGAGGGGTGGTCGACGCGCGACCTGGACTGGGAGGGGGTGCGCCTGGCCGACCTCGCCGCCCTGGTCGGGGCGGACGGGGCCCCGGGGGTCCTCGTGGAGTCGGCCCAGCGCTCGGGCGCCTTCCGCAGGGCCGCCCTGCGCGCCAACCAGGTCGCGGACCCGCGGTCGCTCCTGGCGCTGCGCGTCGGCGGCGAGGACCTGTCCCCCGACCACGGCTACCCCGCGAGGGTGGTCGTGCCGGCGAACCCCGGCGTGCACAACACGAAGTGGGTCACCAGGCTCGGCTTCGGGGAGGTGTGATGGCGTTCCTCCGCCGCTGGTACGGGGCCCCGCCGTGGCACCTGCTGCTGATGGCCGGCGTGTTCGCCGTGGTCGCCTACGCGGGCGTGCGGCTGCTCGCCGGGGGCAACCCGTGGGGCATCGCCGTGTGGTTCGCGGGCGCGGCCCTGCTGCACGACCTCGTCCTCGTCCCCGCCTACAGCCTGGCCGACCGCCTCCTCCGGGCCGTCTGCCTCGGCCGGTCCGGACGCCCGGACGGTACCCGCGGGGAGCCCGGCCGGGCGCGTACGGCCCTGCTCGACCATGTGCGCGTCCCGGCGGTCGCCTCGGCCCTCCTGCTCCTGGTGTACCTCCCGCTGGTCCTCGGCCCCCCGGAGGCCTACGTCTCCAAGACGGGCCTGACCGGGGAGCCGTTCGGCCCGCGCTGGCTGGCGGTCTGCGCGGTCCTGTTCGCCGCCTCGGCGGCACTGGGCGCGGTCCGGTACGCGCGGGCCGCGCGCACGTCCTGAGCGGCCGCCGGCGCGGCGCCGCTCCCCCGGCCCGCCGCGGCTCAGCGCGGGGAGCGCAGCGCCGCGAACCGGCGCCCCCGCACCCTCCACGCCTCCGACCACGTCCATCCGGCCGCCTCCGCGCACAGCCGCAGGGCGGGGAGCCCGACCCTCGCCCACGGGAACGGCGCCCCCGGATCCCGGCGGCCGTCGGTGACCTGCACCGTCACGCACTCGTGGACGTCCTGGCCCGCGGCCTCGACGACGAGCAGGCCGCCGGGCAGGACGACCTCCCGTATCCGGGAGAGCAGGTCCCCGGGCACGCCGCCGATACCGATGTTGCCGTCGAGCAGCAGGGCGGTACGCCAGGCTCCCTCCCGGGGCAGGGGGTCGAACACCGACGAGCGCACCGCCCGGCCGCCCGCCTCGACGGCGCGCGAGACCGCGACGGGGTTCGTGTCCACGCCCAGCGCGAGGTGGCCCCGGGCCGTGAGCGCGGCGACCATGCGGCCGGGGCCGCACCCGACGTCGACGGTGTCGCCCTCGGCGCGCTCCAGCACGCTCTCGTCGGCGGCGTCGGTCCCCCCGCACCAGCGCTCGACCTCCAGCGGGAGCATCCACCCGTCGGACCGGCACAGGAACAGGGGGCCGCGCCCGCTGGCGAGCGCCTGCGAGTAGGGGTCGCACAGCCACGGGGCCGATCCGGCGTCGATCCCGGTCCCGGCCGCGCTCACCTGCGGCACCGCGCTCTCGCCAGCCGGACGGCCCTGCCGAAGCGGCTGCGGGGTATCAGCGACGCCACGAGGGCGGCGTCGCGCGCGGTGTCGACGTCGGTGATCCTCTCCAGGTCGCCCACGCGCAGTCCCGCGCCGACGAGCCGCTCGCGCTGGACCCGGCCCGTGTGCGCGGTCGACATCGGAACGCCGCGCAGCAGAGCGGGGTCGGGGGCGGCCAGGCCGAGCGCCCAGAAGCCGCCGTCCTCGCTCGGTCCGAACCACGCGTCGGCGCGGTCCCACGCGTCCGGGGCCAGCGCGGGCGCCAGGAGCGCCCGGCTCACCTGAGGGGTGTCCATGCCGATCAGCAGGGTGGGCCCCGAGCACGCGGCGAAGGCGTGCGCGAGCCGCTCGTCCAACCCGGCGCCGACCTGCGGCACCACCTCGAAGCCCGGGGACGGGAGCCAGGGGCCGGGCCTGCCCTCCAGGACGAGGAGCCTCCTCCTGGCGGGGAGGGAGCGCACCGTGTGCAGGGTGTCGGCCAGGGCCGCCTCCGCGAGCGCGGCGGCCTCCTCCCTCGTGTACTCCGGGGTGAGCCGCGTCTTGACCAGGCCGGGGACCGGTTCCTTGGCGATGACCACCAGGGTGGCGGCCCCGGTCGGCAGGGCGGCGTCGCGGTGGCCGGTCACGGCGACCCTCCCCCCGCGGGCGCGCGGCGCCGGGCCGGGGGCTCGCGCAGGACCGCCGTCATGTCGCGCACGGCGGTCCAGGTGCCCCGCCACGTCCCGGTGACCTTGGACCTGCCCGACCTGGGCAGGTAGGGCACGTCCACCTCCTCGATCCGCCACCCGGCGTCGGCGGCGCGCACGACCGTCTCCAGGGGGTAGCCCGAGCGGCGGTCGGCCGTTCCCAGCCCGAGGAGCCCGGCTCTGCGGGCCGCCCGCATCGGGCCGATGTCGCGGACCCGCACCCCGGTCCGGGAGCGCAGCATGCGCGCGACGGCGGCGTTGCCGGCCCTGGCGTGCACCGGCCAGGTCCCCCGGCGGGTGGGGCGCCGCCTGCCCATGACCAGGTCGGCGCCGCCGGAGCGGACCCGCTCCACCATCTCCGGGAGGAGCCCGGGGTCCAGGGAGGCGTCGCAGTCGCAGAAGCAGACGAACTCGGCGGTCGCGGCGCTCAGGCCCGCGTGGCACGCCGCGCCGAAGCCCCGGCGCGGTTCGGGGACGACGAGGGCCCCCAGGGCCTCGGCGACGGAGGCCGAGCCGTCCGTCGAGCCGTTGTCGACGACGATCGCCCGCCAGCCCGGCGGTATCCGCTCCATGACCCAGGGCAGGGCGGCGGCCTCGTCCAGGCAGGGCAGCACCACGTCGACGGGCGGCGCGGGACCGCCTCCCCCGGGACCGTGGCCGGCGCGCGCCGGTTCGTCGTTCTCGCGGTCGTGCTCGTGAGGTTCACTGGTCATCTTGGTCACGTTACGAATCGATGCCCTTGCCGGGCGTGAACGACGGGCGCGACACGCGGAGGCGTCGTCCTCACCCCGTCGTGGCCCCCGCGCCGACCGATCCGCGCAGGTCGGCGCGGGCGAACTCGGCCATCCCCTCGGCGAAGCCCACCCTCGGCCGCCAGGACAGCTCCTCGACCAGCCGCCGGGAGGACGCGGTGATGTGCCGTACGTCGCCCAGCCTGTACTCGCCGGTGGTCCGGGGCGCCGGGCCCCCGTACGCGTCCGCCAGCGCCCGCGCCATCTCGGCGATGGTGTGCGGCGTCCCGCTTCCGGTGTTGAAGGCGGACAGCTCCCCGCCGGCCCGGTCCCGCACCGCCTCCAGTGCCGCCACGTTGGCCCTGGCCACGTCCGCGACGTGCACGAAGTCGCGCCGCTGGCGGCCGTCCTCGAACACGCGGGGCGCCTCGCCGCGGGCGAGCGCGGAGCGGAAGAAGGAGGCGACGCCCGCGTACGGGGTGTCGCGGGGCATCCCGGGCCCGTACACGTTGTGGTAGCGCAGGGACACCGCGCGCCCTCCGACGGCCCTGGCCCACGACGCGCACAGGTGCTCCTGCGCCAGCTTCGTGGTGGCGTAGACGTTGCGCGGGTCGGTCGGCGCCTCCTCCCCGACCAGGCCGGGCACGAGCGCGGCGCCGCAGCGGGGGCACGGGGGGTCGAACACCCCGGCCGCCAGGTCCGCCTCCGCCCTCGGTCCCGGGCGGACGTCGCCGTGCTCGGGGCACGTGTACCGGCCCTCGCCGTAGACGACCATCGAACCGGCCATGACGACGTCGCGGACCCCGGCCCGGGCCATGGCGGCCAGCAGGACCGCCGTGCCCAGGTCGTTGCAGCCCACGTAGTCGGGGGCGTCGAGGAAGCCGGCGGAGCCCAGCCCGACCATCGCCGCCTGGTGGCAGACCGCGTCCACCCCGCGCAGGGCACGCTCGACGGCGTCGCCGTCCCGGACGTCGGCCACGACGTCGACGCCCTCCCGCGGTCCCTGCCCGGGGTGGGCCTGGGGCAGGTAGGCGTCGAGGGTCACCGCCTCGTGCCCGGCCAGGCGGAGTTCCTCCGCCACCCGCGATCCGATGAACCCGGCCCCGCCTGTGACTAGTACGCGCATGGCCCCAACCTACGTTTCGATCACTCACCGTCACCGTTTCCGCCACGCACGGTGCGGTGTTTCCGCGGTCGGCGCCCCTGTCGGACGCCGACCGCGACCCGGGGGCCGCACGGCGGCGGGCGGTCCGCCGGGCGTGCGGGGACCGGGCCGCGGCGGGCGGACCGACCGCGGCCCGGTCCGGCCGCCCGCCCGGGGCGGCCTCAGACGGCCGCGCCGGACCGGCGGCGGCGGGTCGTGCTCGCGCCCGTGGCCAGGGCCACGGTGAGCAGGACGGGCACCAGGAGGCCGGTGCCCACTCCGCCCTGCTCCGAGAGCACCCCGATCACGGGGGCGCCCAGCAGGGGTCCCAGGTAGCCGATGGCCGCGACCGTTCCCAGGTTCTTGCCGACGCGCCGGGGATCGATCTCCGCCGCCGCGCTGAACAGCTGGGGCACCGCGCACGAGAGGCCGAGGCCGACCAGGGCGAACCCCGCCAGGACCGTGGCCTGGGTGGGCAGGCCCAGGGCCAGGGAGAACCCGGCGACCGCGACGAGCGCACCGGACCTGAGCAGGACCACCCGGCCCAGCCACAGGACCAGGCGGTCGCCCATGAGGCGGCCGATGGTCATGGTGACCGTGAACGCCGCGAACGCCGTCGCCGCCATGGCGCCGGAGGCGCCCACGCTCTCCTGGGCGTAGAGCGCGCTCCAGTCCTGGACGGCGCTCTCGGTGAGCATCGCGGCCAGGGACAGCACCCCCAGGGTCAGGAGCAGGGGGGAGAGCCGGAGCCTGCCGGGTGACCCGCCGGCGCCGCACTGCTGGTCGACCGCCGGTGGCGTGTACCGCGCGAGCGCTCTCGCGGGGGCCAGTGCGGCCAGCGCCAGGAGCGCGCCCATGGCCTGGAAGGTGATGAGGGGGCTGAGTCCGACGTGGGCGGTGACGACACCGCAGACGGCGCCGAAGGACGCTCCGAGCGACACGAAGGCGTGGAAGGAGGACAGGAGGGGCCGTCCCAGCGGCTGCTGGAGGGTGGCGGCGTGGGTGTTGACGCTGATGTTGAGCAGGGAGTGGGCGACGCCGAGGACGAACAGGGCGGCGGCCAGCTCGCGTGGCCCCATGGCCGCTCCCGGCAGGGCCAGGCAGAGCGAGGCCGCGACCGCGGCCGGGGGGACGACGAAGCGGGGGGCGCACCTGTCGAGCAGGGCGCCGCCCACGCGGGCCGTGATGATCGCCCCCACCCCCATCGCGAGGAGCGCGAGGCCGAGCTGGTCGGCGCCGACGCCGCTCTGCTCCTTGACCGCGGGGATGCGGGAGGCCCACACGGGGATCACGGCCCCGGTGAGGAAGAAGTACCCGGCGAGGGCCGATCGGGCGTGGAGGGCCCTTTTCTCACTGGTATCCCGATCTGGATTGGGGTGCGCGGTGTCAGGTTTCATGGACACTCTCCAGGTTCTCTGGGGTGGTGGAATCGAACGTCACCGCAGGAAATGGTCACGGGCGAGGTCGGGGTCAGGGGCGCATGCGAACACGCAGGCCTCTGGCCGCGCTCTCCCTGCCAGACCCATGGTCGGCCGAAAACACGAGGTTACAAGCGCCGCAACCCGAAGAGTAGTAATTCGCGGACTTTATTTTGTAGAACTGCGAATGGCTTAATCCAGAATTTTCACAAAGTTGTGGAACATGGGGATATTATCCGAGATATTCTTTTTCTCGGAAACAAATGAGAACACCGGAAAGAATGGCAATGACCAACAGATCCCGCTTGTCGACGCATTCGACCGAAGGACACATGCCGCACAGCAGGACAAAAGAACCCGGCGCGCGAGAATTGGTTACCCCGGTCCGAAGTTATCCTGTGGCTTCCTCCACCGGGGAGCACCCCCGCCGGAACACGAAGTGTGGTCCGCCACACTCCTCCATACAGCCCCACCTGGAACACCAGGTCAGACCCGTCCCGGCCACCGGGTGCGGACGGCGGCCGGTGTCGGCCGGACGCCGGCGGCGGCTCCCGGAGCGACTCCGGGGCCGCCCGGATCCCGCGCGCGGGGAGTCGGACGCCCCTGTGTCCCCGGCCCCCTCACGCGGGGGCGCGCACGCCCGCCGTCCCCTCCCCGACCGGGGGGCCGGGGACGCCGGGCACGGGGCCCGCTCACCCGGCGCCGGGCGCCCCCGCGTCCAGCCAACCCACCAGGTCGTCCGTCAGCAGCTCCCCCTCCGACGCCACGTCCTCCCCGATCGCTCCGAGGCCGAGGCGGTACACGCTCTCGCGGTCGCGGCCGTGGCGGCGCATGAACAGTCCGCCGCCCTCGCCGTCGTCCCCCATCAGGACCCAGTCGGCCGCGTACCGGCGCACCTCGAAGGTCTCGTTGCGCTCCCCGATCAGGTGCGGACCGTAGGCCAGGACGCCGTTGGCGAGCAGCGCCCCCGGCGTGGACCGCCACAGGCGGGCCACCGCGGGGTTGGGGCCGTCGCGGAGTCCGAGCGCCAGGGCCGTCCGCACCGCCAGGAACCCGGCGAAGGACTCCGCCACCGGGGACTCGTCCCCGTCGAGGGCGTCCCGGCGCACCACCTGGAACTCCCCGCTCGCCCCCGGGCGGTCGAGGGCGAAGCTGTAGCCGTCGCCGCAGCCGGGCTCGACGCAGAAGCACAGTCTCGCGCCCTCCCTGCGCCATCCGGCCGTGAGGTCCTCGGCCACGGCGTTCTCGTGCGGCGGGGGGACCGTCGCGATGTCCGCGCCCCCGACGGTCCCCCGGCCGAACCTGCCCAGCCACCACCGGTACGAGCGCGGCAGCGGGCCCACCCGCTCCTCCGCCGCGCGCAGGGCGGCCTCCGGAACGGGGGCGGCCCGGCCGCGTCCCAGTTCCGGGGTCCCCTCGACCAGGTCGGCCAGCTGTGTCAGATCCGCTTCCATGGCGGCGATCCTGCCAGGGGGCACCGTCACTCCACGGCCTCCCCACCGCCAGCGGGCGGCGTCCCGGCCGCCGCTCCCTCCCCTGCCGTTGACGGATCGGCCCCGGTGATACAGCCTATACACTGCACACTGTGACGCCAGTCACGGATGGTTCGAGGAGGAGCAGATGACAGTGGTGCTCGCACACGCCCCCGTGGAGTCCGCCGAGGCGGCCTTCGCGCAGGCGGTCCGACAGGCGGGACTCCAGGGCGGCGAGTTGGTGATCGCCAACGCCGTCTCGGACGACGCCGCCGCCGACACACGGGCCGCCGACGAGTCCCGGGTCCGCGAACTCGTCGGGCGCGCGGAGGCCGAGGGGGTCCGGGCGAGGGCCGTACGCCTGGCCGACGCCGACGCGGCGGCCGCCCTCCTGGAACTCACCGAGGAGCTGGACGCCGACCTGCTCGTCATCGGGGTCCGCCACCGCTCCGCGATCGGCAAGCTGCTCATGGGCAGCACCGCCCAGCGCCTGCTCCTGGAGGCGTCGTGCCCCGTGCTCGCGGTGAAGTCCGGAGCCGGGCCCCGCAGAGCGGGAGGCCCCGCGTGATCGGCGACAAGGGCCTCCTCGGCGCCGGGATCGGCCTCGCCCTGGTCGTGACGACCGGGTTCTTCGCCGTGCAGGACGCCGCGGGCGGCGACGAGGGCTCGCGCGCCCGCTCCGCCCTGACGGTCATCGCCCCCGCCGCGGCCGGAGGGGGCTGGGACCTGGCCGCCCGCGAGTTCCAGCAGGCCACCAGGACGGAGTCGATCGTCAACAACGTCCAGGTGGTCAACGTGCCCGGCGCGGGCGGCACCATCGGCCTGGGCCAGCTGGCCAGGCTCGACGGGGAGCCCACCACCGTGATGGTCACCGGCGCCGCCATGGTCGGCGGCGTGGAGATGGGCGGTTCCCCGGTCCGGCTGAGCGACGTGACGCCGATCGCGCGCCTGACCGACGACTTCGAGGTGATCGCGGTTCCCGCGGACTCCCCCTGGCAGACCCTGGACGACTTCCTCCGGGCCTGGGAGGAGGACCCGGACATCCCCGTGGGCGGCGGGTCGGCCGGATCGCCCGACCACCTGGTCGCCGGGCAGCTCGCCGAGGCCGCGGGGCTGGACCCCGCCGACCTGCACTACACGCCGCACGCCGGGGGCGGGGAGCTGACGATCTCCCTGCTCTCCGACGCCGGCGGCACCGTGCAGATCGGCGTCACCGGGTTCAACGACTTCCGCGACCTCATCGAGGGCGGGCGGCTGCGGGCGCTGGCCGTCGTGGCGCCCGAGCGCCTCGACGGGTTCGACATCCCGACCACCGCCGAACTCGGCTACCCCTCCGTCGACCTGGTCAACTGGCGCGGCCTCGTCGCCGCCCCCGGGATCACCGACGAGGACCGGGCCGAACTCCTGGCGATCATCGAGGAGATGTACGGGGCCGACTCCTGGCAGGAGGCGACCGACCGCAACTACTGGCAGCCGAACTGGGCCGGTCCGGAGGAGTTCGCGGAGTTCCTCACCGACGAGGAGGTCCGGATCCGCACGCTCATGACCGACCTCGGCCTCATCTCGGGCTCCTGAGCCCGAGGACTTCACGGAGAGAACATGTCACACACAGACCTCGACAGCGGCTCGGCCGCCGACCCGGCGGAGGCCCCGCCGCGGGCGCCGTCCTTCTGGGACGGCCGCGGCGAACTGGTCATCGGCGGCCTCCTGCTCGCCATGGCGGGCACGCTCGCCGCCGGCAACGCGGGGATGGACGTCATCGGCGACGGCGGCCTGCTCGGCCCCCAGGGGTTCGGCTGGTTCGTGGCCGCGCTCGCCGCCGTCATCGGCCTCCTGCTGATCGTCGCGGCGCTGCGCCGCTCCCCCGGGCGCCGCGCCGCCCTGGCCGCGGAGGAGCGCACCAACTGGCGCGCCGTCGGCCTGGTCCTGCTCGGCATCGCCGCCTTCAGCGGCCTCATCGACATCGTGGGCTGGCTCCTCATGGCGACGCTGATGTTCACGGCCGTGGCGACGGGGCTGGGCAACCGGAACCTCCTGCGCAGCCTGACCGTCGGCTTCGTCATGGCCGCGACCGTCCAGATCGTGTTCAGCGGCATGCTCGGCCTGAACCTGCCCTCCGGCGTGCTGGGGGGTCTGTGACATGGAGCAGCTGACGCACCTCATCGGCGGGTTCGGCGCCGTCCTCACCCCCATGAACCTCCTCTGGATCACCCTCGGCGCGTTCCTGGGCACGGCGGTGGGCGTCATGCCAGGCCTGGGATCGGCCATGGCCGTGGCCCTGCTGCTGCCGATGACGTTCACGCTCGACCCGCTGGCCGCGCTCATCATGTTCAGCGGCGTCTACTTCGGCGGCCTGTTCGGCGACTCCACCGCGGGCATCCTGATGAACACCCCGGGCAACAGCACCGCGATCGCCACCACCTTCGAGGGCCACAGGATGGCGCGGTCGGGGCGGGCCCCGCAGGCGCTCGCCACCTCCGCCATCGGCGCGTTCACCGGAGGCGTTCTCGCCACCGTGCTGGTCGTCTTCTTCGCGCCCTCCATGGCCGACCTGGCGACCAAGTTCGGCCCCGGCGAGTACTTCGCGCTGGCCGTCTTCGCGTTCGTGGCGATCTCCGCCGTGGTCTCGGAGTCGCCCCTCAAGGGCCTGGCCGCCCTGGCGTTCGGCCTGGGGCTCGCCCTGGTCGGCACGGACCAGTCGACGGGCACCGCGCGCTTCACCTTCGGGATGCCGGCGCTCTTCGACGGGATCAGCGTCGTCGTCATCACCGTGGCCGTGCTGGCCGTCGGCGAGGTGCTGTACGCGGCCGGGCGCGTGGGCCACCGCGGCGCGCACGAGATCGTCCCCTCCGCGGGACGGCCCTGGCTGTCGGGCAGGGAGTTCCGGGCGGCGCTGCCCGCGTGGCTGCGGGGCGCCGGCATCGGCATCCCCTTCGGCATCATCCCGGCGGGGGGCGCGGAGGTCCCCACCTTCCTCGCCTACAGCGCCGAGCGCCAGCTGGACAAGCGCCGCCGCAAGCCGATGTTCGGCAAGGGGGCGATCCAGGGCGTGGCGGCCCCGGAGGCCGCGGGCAACGCGACGGCGGGGAGCGCGATGGGGGCGCTGCTGTCGCTGGGCCTGCCGACCTCGGCCACCGCGGCCGTGCTGCTGGCCGCCTTCCAGCAGTACGGCATGCAGCCCGGCCCCCTGCTGTTCGAGCGCAACGGCGACATCGTGTGGGCCCTCCTGGCGGGCCTGCTCCTGGCCACGGTCGTGCTGCTGGTCATCAACCTGCCGTTCGCGCCGCTGTGGGCGAAGCTGCTGCTGCTCCCCCAGTCCTACCTCTACGCGGGCATCACGGTCTTCGCCTGCCTCGGGGTCTACGCCACGGGCGCGAGCAAGACGGACCTGGTGCTCATGTGCCTCCTCGGCGTCCTGGCGTTCGCCATGCGGCGCACGGGGGTGCCCCTGGCCCCGGTGCTCATCGCGGTGATCCTGGGCCCGCTGGCGGAGTACTCGCTGCGCGACGCGATGGCCAACTCCGGCAACGACCCGCTCACCCTGGTCGGGAGCCCGATCACCGTCGCGCTCTACAGCCTGCTCCTGCTCGGGCTCGTCTGGACCGCGTGGCGGCGGCTGCGCCCCGCCGCGCCCGCCGGTGAACCCGCCGCGGAAGACCCCGAGGACTCCGAGGAGGTCCCGCGGGCGCGGAGCTGACCCGGCGCTCCGACACGGAGGGGCCGGCCGGGGGGACTCCCGGCCGGCCCTTCGCCGTGCGGCGCGCGGTCGGATCAGTCCCGGGCCCGCCCCGGCTCCGACAGCGCCCGGTGCAGGATGTAGGGCAGCAGCCCGCCGTGGCGGTAGTAGAGCTGTTCGCGGGAGGTGTCCACCCGGGCCCGCACGGTGAACTCGGTGACCCGGCCCGTGCGCAGGTGGCGGGCGGTGACGGACAGGCGCTCGGGGACCTCGTCGCGGCCCTCCAGCCCCGTGACGGCGTACTCCTCCTCCCCCGTCAGCCCGAGGCTCCCTGCGCTGTCGCCGTCCTCGAACTGGAGGGCGAGCACGCCCATGCCCACCAGGTTGGAGCGGTGGATGCGCTCGAAGGACTCGGCGATGACCGCGCGCACGCCCAGGAGCGAGGTGACCTTGGCGGCCCAGTCCCGGGAGGAGCCCGTGCCGTACTCCCGGCCGGCGATGATCAGCATCGGCTGCCCGCGGTCGCGGTGGCGGTCGGCGACGGCGTGGACCTCGCCGACCGTGCGCTCGTCGCCGTCGGGGCCGAGGTCGACGGCGCTGCCGCCCGGCAGGCCGGGGGTCATCGCGTTGCGGAGCCGGGGGTTGGCCAGGCCGCCGAGTTTCATCACCTGCCAGTTGCCCCTGCGCGAGGCGTAGGTGTTGAGGTCGCGCGCCTCCACGCCGCGCTCGCGCAGGAACCGTCCGGCGGGGCTGTCGGCGGGGATGCGCCCGGCCGGGCAGAGGTGGTCGGTGGTGACGGAGTCGCCGAGGACCTGGAGGGCGCGGGCGCCCACGATGTCGCCGTGCGCCCCCTCCGCGCCCCGCTCCGCCGCCAGTTCCAGGAACGGGGGGCGCTGCAGGTACACGGAGTCGGGGTCCCAGTCGAACCGGGCTCCCCCGGGCGCGGTGAGCCCCCGCCAGTTCTCGTCGCCGTCGAAGAGCGTGCCGTAGACCTCGGTGTACATCGACGGTTCGATGCCGGCGGAGACCACCTCCTCGATCTCGGCCTCGGTGGGCCACAGGTCGGCCAGCATGACCGGCTCGCCGTCCGGGCCGGTGCCGAGCGGGTCGGCGGTGAGGTCGACGCGGGTGGTGCCCGCCAGGGCGAAGGCGACCACGAGCGGGGGAGAGGCGAGGAAGTTCAGGGAGACGTCGTTGTTGATGCGGCCGTCGAAGTTGCGGTTGCCCGAGGTCACCGAGGCGGCCACCAGCCCCCTGTCCTCGACGGCGGCCGCCGCCCCGGGCGCCAGCGGCCCGGAGTTGCCGATGCACGTCATGCACCCGTACCCGACCAGGCCGAACCCCAGCTTCTCCAGGTCGCGCATCAGGCCGGCGCGCTCCAGGTAGTCCACGACCACGCGGGAGCCGGGGGCCAGGCTGGTCTTGACCCACGGTGCGACGCCCAGTCCGCGCCGGACGGCGTTGCGGGCGAGGAGGCCGGCGGCGACCATGACGGCGGGGTTGGAGGTGTTGGTGCACGAGGTGATGGCGGCGATGGCGACGGCGCCGTCGCGCGGCCCGGACGCGTCGGGCCCCTCGGCGGGCGCGGGCCCCTCGGCGCGGCCCAGCTCGGCGAGGGCGGCGCGCACCGCCTCGCCGGTCCCGGCCAGCTCGACCCGGTCCTGCGGTCTGCGCGGTCCGGCCAGGCTCGGGGTGATCCCGTCCAGGTCGACGACGAGGGTCCGGTCGAAGCGCGGCCTGCGGTCGGGGGCGTGCCACAGGCCCTGCTCCTTGGCGTAGGCCTCCACCAGCCGCACGTGGTCCTCGCGGCGCCCGGTCAGGCGCAGGAACTCCAGGGTGCGGTCGTCGACGGGGAAGAGCGCGGCGGTCGAGCCGAACTCCGGGCTCATGTTGGCCAGGGTGCACCGCGTGGCGACGCCGGTGGCGCCGACCCCGGCGCCGAAGAACTCCACGATGCTGCCGACCACGCCCAGGCGCCGCATCCTCTCGGTGACGGTGAGCACGAGGTCGGTCGCGGTGACGCCGGGCCGCAGTTCGCCGACCAGTTCCACGCCGACCACCGGGGGGATGAGCAGGGAGACCGGCTGGCCCAGCACGGCCGCCTCGGCCTCGATGCCGCCCACGCCCCAGGCCAGCACGCCCAGCCCGTTGACCATGGTGGTGTGGGAGTCGGTCCCGGCGACGGTGTCGGGGAGGGCCAGGCCGTCGCGCACCTCGACCACGCGGGCCAGGTGCTCGACGTTGATCTGGTGCATGATGCCGGCGCCGGGCGGGACCACCTCGAGTGTGCTCAGCGCCCGCTGCCCCCACTTGAGGAACCGGTAGCGCTCGGCGTTGCGCTCGTACTCGCGCCGGACGTTGAGGCGGGGGGCGTCGGGGCGGGCGAAGAAGTCGGTGGACACCGAGTGGTCGACCGTCAGCTCGGCGGGGATCGCGCCGTCGACGGCACCCGGGTCCCCGCCGCGCTCGGCGACCGCGTCGCGCAGCGCGGCCAGGTCGGTCAGGACGGGCACGCCGTTGGTGTCGTGCAGGAACACCCTGGAGGGGTGGAAGGCGATCTCGTGGGTGCCGGTGCGCCCCTCGGCCACCGCCGCGATGTCGGCCCCGGTGACCAGGTCGCCGTCCTCGTGGCGCAGGAGGTTCTCCAGCATGATCTTGTGCGCGAGGGGCAGCCGTTCGGTTCCCGGCACCGCCCCGATGTGGAAGTACTCCGCGCCGCCCGCCGCGGACCCCAGCCTCCGGCGGCTGCGGTGTGAATCGATCGACATCAGTCCTCCTAGCCTATAGGCTACATGATGTCAGAAGTCAGGAGGGGCCGATATCCTGCCTCCTCAGGGAGGACGACGTTCGTGACGACGAAGCCGGTTTTCAGCAAGAGCCAGTACGCCTACGAGGAGATCAAGCAGCGCATCCTCGCCGACGAGCTGCACCCCGGGGCGGCGCTGAGCCAGGAGGGCATCGCGGCCGAACTGGGCGTCTCGACCACGCCCGTGCGCGAGGCGCTCAAGCGCCTGGCCGCCGAGGGGCTCATGACGCTGGAGACGCACCGGGACGCGCGGGTGACGGAGCTGACCTTCGAGGAGGCGCAGAGCCTGTACGAGGTCCGCTCGCACGTCGACCCCCTGGCCGCCGGGTGGGCGGCCCAACGCCGCACCGGCGCCGACGTCGAGGCGATCCGCCGCGCGCTGGACGCCCTGGACCCGCTGACCGGCACGTCCGGCATCCAGGCGCTGAACGCGCACCGCGACTTCCACCGCGCCGTGTACCGCGCCTCCCACAACGAGCCCATGATCGGCATCCTGGACAGCCTGTGGGACAAGGCCGACCGCTACCGCCAGTTCACCCTGCGGCACCGCGCCGGGTCCGCCTCCGAGGACGCGCGCGTGCGCCGCGAGCACCGGGCGCTGGCGGAGGCGGTGATCGACGGCGAGAGCGGGACCGCCGAGGAGGTCATGCGCGGGCACATCGAGCAGAGCCTGGGCCGGCAGGCCATGGAGGCCCTGCGCCCGGGGGCGGCCCCCGCGCGCTGACCGGGCCGGTCGGGTCCGGCCCCGCCGACGTGGCGGCGGAGGCCCCGCGGGCCGAGCGGGCGGGGCGCCCGCCCCGGAGATCCCCGGGAAGGCCCCCGCCGTCGGCAGGGGCCTTCCCGGGGCGGGCCGGGCGGGGACTCAGTCCTCGCCGTGGCCCTTCGGGAGGAGGCGGATGACCGGGATCGTGCGGTCGGTGGCCCGCTCGTACTCCGCGAACCCCGGTGCGGCGGCGGTGATCCTCGCCCAGACGCGGTCGCGTTCGCCCCCGGCGAGCTCCTCGGCGGTGACGGCGAGCTCCTCCCCCGCGACGACCACGCGCACCCGGTCGGGTGCGGCGGCCAGGTTGCGGTACCAGACCGGGTGCCTGGCCGCCCCGGCGGCGGAGGCCACGATCGCGTAGGAGTCCCCGTCCAGGGGGAAGTAGGCCACCGGCGTCTGCCGCTCCTGCCCGCTCTTGCGGCCGACGGTGACCAGGACGAGCGCGTTCATCCCGTCCGGTCCGCTGCCGCCGGCGCGGATGTCGGCGATCACGTCCTCGTTCATCCGCCGCATCTGCTCGGCGGGCGGCAGCTGGGCGCCGCGGGTGCCCTCGGGTGTGTCGAAGCTCAAGGTGACTCCTTCTCGTTGTGGCGTCGCGGCGTCGGCGGGCCGACGTCGCGGGCGTCGCGGGACAGGCGGCCGGACGGCGGCGGGGCGGTCTCAGCCCAGGGCCGGGTAGTCGGTGTAGCCCCGCTCGCCGCCGGAGTAGAAGGTGGCCCGTTCCGGGGCGTTGAAGGGTCCGCCGGCGGCCAGGCGCGCGGGCAGGTCGGGGTTGGCCAGGAACAGGGCTCCGAAGGAGACCAGGTCCGCGGTGCCGTCCGCCACCAGGTCGACCGCGTCCGGGCCGGTCGGGACGCCGGATCCGGTGGCGGGGTTGAGGACGAACGTGTTCGGCCACGCGGCGCGCAGCCGGTCGGTGAGCGCGCGGTCGGCCTGCTCCGCCACGTGCAGGTAGGCCAGGTCCAGCGCGGCCAGTTCGTTCACCAGGGGCAGGTAGGTCGCGGCCAGGTCCGCGTCCTCGGTGATGTCGTTGAACGTGCCGCCGGGCGAGATGCGGATGCCGGTGCGGTGCGGGCCGATCGCCCCGGCCACCGCCCGGGCGACCTCCACGGAGAGCCTGATCCGGTTCCCGACCGATCCGCCCCACCGGTCCGTGCGGAGGTTGGCGTTGACCGACAGGAACTGGTGGAGCAGGTACCCGTTGGCGCCGTGGACCTCGACCCCGTCGAACCCGGCCTCGATCGCGTTGCGCGCCGCGTCGGCGAAGTCCCGGACCGTCCGGTGGACCTCCTCGTCGGTCAGCTCCCGGGGGGTGACGAACTCCGCCGCCCCCCGGTGGGTGTACACCTTCCCCTCGGGCCTGACCGCGGAGGGGCCCACCGGCACCAGGCCGTCGGGCAGCACGCTCGGGTGGCTGATCCGGCCGGTGTGCATCAGCTGGGCGAAGATCACCCCGCCCTCGGCGTGGACCGCGTCGGTCACCGTTCTCCACGCCCGGACCTGTTCGGCCGAGTGCAGTCCTGGGGTGTTGGTGTAGCCCTGGCCCGCCGGGGACGGCTGGGTGCCCTCGGTGACGATGAGGCCCGCGCCCGCGCGCTGGGCGTAGTACTCGGCGGTCAGCGCCGTCGGGATCCGCTCCGGCTCCCGGGCCCGGCTGCGCGTCATGGGGGCCATCGCGATCCGGTTCCTCAGCTTGGTACCGGCCAGGTCGTGGGCCTCGAACGCCGTGGTCATGTCCTTCTCGCCTTCTCCTGACGCAGAGCCGGGGACATCGTGCTCCGCAGAGTTTGTTGTCCGGACAAGTAAAGCATTGCCGAAGGCGGCTTATTCCCATGACCTGCTTCGTCTGAACAGAGAATCTAGAATGAAAGGACAGGGTCGCACCACTGAGTGGCCGGTCAAAGAAACCGCGCCGCGAAGGCCGTGCGTTCGAGAGAGGGACTTCATGTGCAGTACACCCGCAGGGCGCTCCGGTGAGTGCGGGCCCACCCCCCTGCCCGGGGCCACCGAACGACTGGGACCGGTCAGCAACGCGATCGTGCGCGTGGCCCGTCTGCACCGCATGCTCGCGGGCCAACTGCTGCGCCGCGTGGGACTCCACCCGGCCCAGGAACTGGTGCTGATGCAGCTGTGGGAACGCGGTCCCCAGCGCCTGAGCGACCTCGCACGGCTCCTGGGCTCGGAGGCCGCGACCATGACCCGCACCGTCCAGCGGCTCGAACAGGGCGGCTTCGCCAGGCGCACGCCGAGCCCGACCGACGGACGGGTCACCCTCGTGGAGGCCACCACGGCCAGCCTGGCCCTGCGCGCCGAGGTGGAGCGGGTGTGGGAGGACCTGGAGCAGAGCGTGACCCGCGACCTCGGCGGCTCCGAGCGCGAGGGGGTCCTGTCCTCGTTGGAGCGCATGGAGCAGGGTCTGACCGAAGCCGTCGAACGGGCCCGGTCCGCGCAGGGGTGAACCGCCCGGGCGCGGGGGCGCGGCAGCCGCGGCCGTCGCGCGGTCCCGCCCCCGGGCGTTCCGGCTCAGGTGTTCCAGACCCCCTGCGCGGCGGCCTCGCGGGCGTAGTCGGCGAAGTCCCGGGGCGGGCGCCCCAGGACACGCTCCACGTCCCCGGTGACCGACCCCAGCGCCCCGGAGCGGACGTGGGCGTACAGGTCGACGGTCAACCGCACCCATTCCTCGGGCACCCCGTGAGCGCGCTGCTCGGCTGCATAGGACTCGGGGCTCAGCGGGGTGTAGCCGATGTCGCGGCCGGTGGCACGGGCGATGTCGGCGACGGCGTCGGCGAAGGACATCGTCCGCGGACCGCTCAGCTCGTAGGCCCGCCCGGCGTGGCCGTCCCCGGTCAGGGCCTCGACCGCGACGGCGGCGATGTCCTCGGCGTCCACGAACGCCTCCTCGCCGTCCCCGGCGGGCAGGCGCACGTCCCCGGAGAGCACCGGGTCGCGCAGGAAGTCCTCGCTGAAGTTCTGGAAGAACCACCGCGGGCGGAGCACCGTCGTCTCCAGTCCGGCACGGGTCGGCGCCTGCTCGGCCGCCGCCACCTGGTCGGTGTCCGGCCCCGGGGTGTCGGCGTGGGGGAAGGAGACCAGCACCGCGCGCCGCACCCCGGCCGCGGCGGCCCGGTCGGTGAAGGCCGCGAGGTTCTCGGCCTCCTGGACGCCGCCCAGGCCGGGGGCGACCAGGTACACCCCGGCCACCTGTCGTAGCGCGGGTTCCCAGGTGGTGCGGTCGTTCCAGTCCAGGCGCACCGCACTCGACGGCGAGGCCGCGCGCACGGGCACGCCCCGCTCCCGCAGTCGGCGCGCCACGCGACGGCCCGTCTTGCCCGTGGCTCCGGTCACCAGGATCATCTCGTCGTTCATGTCCTCCAGTGAACCGGTCCGCGCATGTGGCGGCCATGGCGAGCGCGCTCCGCCCCATACGCGTTCGTCTACGCTGACCGGCATGGACTCCCAGACGCCGACCGCGACGGACCCCCTGACGGATCTGCTGGACGGCGTGCGGAGCGCGGGCGCCCTCTTCCACCGTTCCCCACTGGAGCGGACCTGGGCGGTGCGCTTCGAGGACTCCTCCCCGCTAGCGCTGGCGGTGCCCCTGCGCGGCTCGGTCTGGATCAGGCCCCTCGACGGGGAACCGGTGCGCCTCGGTCCGCAGGAGGTCGCGGTGCTCAGCGGCGGATCGCCGTACGTGGTCTCCCTCGCCCCGGACACCGAACCGGACGTGGTCGTCCGCCCCGGAGGACGCTGTACCGCCCCGGACGGTCGCGAGCACAGCACCACGCGGGGCCTGAGCACCCTCGGGACACCCGGCCCCCAGGACCCGATACTGGTCAGCGGCCTGTACACGGCCCGTCCCGGTGTGCCCCAGCGGCTGTCGACCGCACTGCCCCCGCTCGCCGTCGTCCCCGCCGGCCGGGGGGCCTGCCCGGTCGGCCCGGCGGCGCTGGAGGAGCTCTCCCACCCCGCGCCGGGGCGCCAGGCCCTGCTGGACCGGATGCTCGACCTGATGCTGATCGCCGCGCTGCGCAGCTGGTTCACCCGCCCCGGGGCCCCCGTCCCCGCCTGGTACCGGGCCCACGGTGACTCGGTCGTCGGCCCGGCCCTGCGGCTGCTGGGCGAGGATCCGGCCCGTCCCTGGACGGTCGGGTCCCTGGCCTCCGAGACGGGCGTGTCGCGCGCGGCCCTGGCCCGCCGCTTCCACGAGCTGGTCGGCACGCCGCCGATGACCTACCTGCGCGAACAGCGGATCGCCCTGGCCGCGGACCTGCTGGACGAACCCGGGGCGACCCTCGGCGCGGTCGCGGGGCGGGTCGGCTTCTCCAGCGCCTTCGCCCTGAGTACCGCGTTCAAGAGGCTGCGGGGCGTCAGCCCGAGCGAGCACCGTGCGCGGGGAACCGCCGCGGAGCGCGCGACCGGCCGCGGCGGTGGCGGGGCCGGCGGGAGCACGCCCTGAGGACCGGCGCCCGCCGTCCGCGTCGGCACGTCCACGACGCGGCGCGGAACCCGGGAGGACCGGCCCTCTCCGCCCGCCCCGGCGCCCGGCCGACCGGGGCGCCGCTCGACGCGGTGGTAGGTTCCACTGGTCAGGAGACCGCGGTGGCGTCGGGTGCGAACCCGCCTCGCGCCCGTGTCCACCCCGCGGCCCGCCAGGGGCCGCCCCAGGAGAGGACCCCGTGTCCGGTCGCCCCGTCCCCACCGAGATCTCGGACCTGCCCTACGCCGAGGACCTGCGCCCCTTCAGCATGGAGCAGCTGCACGACGACCCCCACGAGGCCGTCCACTTCGACGGCGGCGGGTTCGACCGGATCCACCTCACCGGCGCCCGGTTCATCGAGAGCGCCTTCACCTCCGCCCGGTGGAGCGGCGGGAGCCTGCGCCGGTGCAGGTTCACCGACGTGTGGCTGCACACGGTGCGCGTGACGGGCACCGACATCGCGGAGTCCGTCTGGCTCGACAGCAGCATCGTGGACAGCGTGTTCGCCGGGGCCGCCTCCTTCGACTGCGAGGTCCGGCGCGTGGTCTTCTCCTCCTGCAAGCTCGACGGGGTGAACTTCAGGGCCTCGCGCATGGACGACGTGGTGTTCGAGGACTGCGTCCTCACCGACGTGGACTTCGGCGGGGCGTCCCTGTCCCGGGTCTCCTTCCCCGGCTCCAGCCTGCGGAAGGTGCACCTGGCCAGGGCGAAGCTGCGCGAGGTGGACCTGCGCGGGGCGGTCGACCTCGACCTGACGTCGGGCTTCGAGTCCCTGGCCGGCGCGATCGTCACCCGGGGCCAGTTGATCGCGCTCGCCCCCGCCCTCGCCGCGAGCACGGGGATCTCCGTCCGGGACGAGTGAGCGCCTCGGGCCTTCGCGAGAACGGGCCCGTGTCAGTGGACCGAGGATCAAGAAAGTGGTCACTCCCGGCCAAGGACGTTTCCGGGAGAACCCGTCAAGCTTGAGGGACCCAACCACCGAACGAACGGATCCCCCCGTGCGACTGCTCAGGAAAAGCCTCGCCACCGCCACCGCCACCCTCGCGCTCCTGGCCGGCGGCGCGATCGCCGCGGCCCCCGCCTCCGCCGCCGCCTACAACGGCGCCTGCGGAACGGGCTACAACGTCGTCAACTCCGCCCAGGTGCCCAACAACCAGGGCACCCTCTTCCTCACCTACAACAACTCCAACGGCTACAACTGCGCGGTCACCATCCGCAACAACCCGGGCGCCGCACTGCCCATGCTCGTCGGCCTGCGCAGGACCGGCGACGAGAGCTCGGCCAGGTACGACTCGGGCGACTTCACCACCTACGCCGGCCCGGTCTACGTACACGGGAGCGACACCTGCATGGACTGGACGGGCACCATCAACGGCCACCAGGTCACGAGGATCGCCACCAACTGCGGCTGAGGCGCGCGGGCTCCCCGGCCCGGCACGACGACGGCCCGCACCCCCGCGGGGGTGCGGGCCCCGAACGAACGGATCCCCCGTGCGATTGCTCAGGAAAAGCCTGACCACCGCCACCGCCACCCTCGCGCTCCTAGCCGGCGGCGCGATCGCCGCGGCCCCCGCCTCCGCCGCCGCCTACAACGGCGCCTGCGGAACGGGCTACCAGGTGGTCAACTCCCTCCGGATACCCGGCAACCAGGGCACCGTCTACCTCACCTACAACAACTCCAACGGCTACAACTGCGCGGTCACCATTCCCGAGAATCCGGGCGCCGCTGCCGTGGATGTCTGGCTGAACAGGGCCGGGGAGCCGACGCCGGGCCTACCCGATCCGTACCCCGGACCGGTGTACGTGGACGGGCGCGGCTCCTGCCTGGAATGGGGCGGCTCCGTCAACGGCCGCAGGGTCGACTGGCGCGACACCAGCTGCGGCTGAGGCGCGCGGTCGCCCCGGCCCGGCACGACGACGGCCCGACCTGCCCGGTGTGGCCGTGCCCGGGGCCGCGGAGCCGTCTACCGGGCCGGCTCGGCCGCGGCGCCCTCCCCGCTTCCGAACACCTCCCCGACGAGCCTCCGCGTCACCTCCTGGAACTCCCCCGCCAGGGACTGCCCGGCGTCGTCCACGTAGGTCAGCGAAGCGGTCAGGGTCCTGCTGCCGTCGGGCGTGCCGTACATCAGCGCAGCGTAGCCCCCGATGCCTCCGTTGTGGGTGATGACGGTGCCCCCGCCGGGCGCCGTCTCCTGCACGAACACCCCGAGGCCGTAGCCCGCCTTGGGGTGCGGCGCGCACATCTCGGCCAGGAGCGGGGCGGGCAGGAGCCTGCCGCCCAGCAGCGCGGAGAGGAACACGTGGAGGTCCCGGGTGGTGGAGACCATGTCGCCGCCGCTGGAGATCCACGAGGGGTTCTGGCGGGTGACGTCGACCGTCCTCTCCTCGCCGTCCTCCTCGTACCGGTAGTAGGCGTGGGCGTGCGGTTCGGGGAGCTCCGGCCCGGTGGTCGGCACGACGGTCCCCGTCAGCCCGAGGGGGCCCAGGACCGAACGCCGCATCTCCTCGGCGAGCGAGTGGCCGGTGACCTTCTCGACCAGCAGCCTGGCCAGCACGTAGTTGGTGTTGGCGTAGCTCCAGTCCGCGCCCGGCTCGAACCGCGCCGGCCTGGACAGCGACAGCTCCACCAGTTCCTCGGGCCGGTAGGTCCTGAACCGGCTCTCGACCCACTCCCGGCCCGCCCAGGTGATCCCGGGCACGACCGTGCCGTCCTCGTGGTACTCGCCGGTGAAGTTGAAGATCCCGCTGGTGTGCTGCAGCAGCATCCGCACCGTGATCCGCCGGTCCAGCCCGAACCCGGGGAGGTGGTCGGCCACCGGGTCCTCCAGGCCGAGTCTTCCCTCGGCCACCAGCTGCAGCACCACGGTCGCGGTGAAGGTCTTGGTGCTGCTGCCGATCCGGAAGTGCCCGTCGGTCGGCGGCTTCTCCGGTGAGCCCAGCTCGCGGACCCCGGCACTGCCGACCCACTCCCCCCGCTCGTCGTTCACGCGCATCTGGATCCCGACGAAACCGGGTCCGACGACGTCCTGGATGATCTTCTGGAGTTCCGGGCGGTCCTGCTCGGCGGGGGTGGCGGACATGGTGGTGTTCTCCTTCGACTGCTGGTACGGGACGGGGACGGCCGTGCTACAGGCTGCGGGCGGTGATGTCGCCGTGGGCGGTGGTGGCGCGGATGTGCAGGTCGGGGACGCCGTCGTTCCTGAGGGCGTTGTGGATACGGCCGTAGGGGGTGCCGGCGTCCAGGGAGGCCGAGACGCCGGGGGCGGCGCCGATCGAGATGTGTCCGGACTCGGTGCTCAGCTCGACGGTGCCGCGCACGGCCTCGGTGACGGCGATGTCGCCCTTGGAGGTGCTGATCCGGGCGGAGCCTTCGAGACGGGCCAGTGAGACGTCGCCGGCCAGGAGGGTGAGGCGGGCCACGGCGGTGTGGTCGAGTTCGACCGTGGCGCGGGCGGCGTCGAGGGTGACCTCGCCCAGGCGTCCGGTGCTGTGCAGCCGGGCGTCGGCGGCCTTGGCCCGGAGGACCGAGCCGACGGGCAGGTGGACGGTGACCCGCACGGAGCCGGTGTCGCCCAGGATCCGGTTCTCGGCGGGCGCGGTCCGGATGCTCAGGACCCCGTCGGCGAGGCCGACGGCGGTGCGCTCGGCGGCCTTGACGTCGCGGCTCCTGGCGGGGTCGGCGGGCAGGACCTCGACGGTGGTGTCGGCGCGGTCGGCGGCGGTGAGGCTGATGTGGGCGCCGGGGGCGTCCAGGACGGCGGTGACGGGGGCGGGGGTGGTGAACGTGTGCATCGTGCTTGTCCTCCTCGTGCGGCGGATCCTTGCGACCCGCTGTTTCCGATGAAGGAAAAGCTACGTTGCATTCGCATAGTCGGCAACACCTTCGTTGCGAGAAAAGCCTATATCCCCAGGTAGTTTTCGTGAAATCGTTGCTTTGGTTTTGAATCTAACGCAACAAGCCCATGCCATTCGTTGCAATAGATAGGAATTGAACGCTATGGCGCCCCGGTCGGGAGGCGCCGGACTTGCTGCCCTACCTAACGGTAGGTAGAGTGACGCCCATGTTCGAACACACCTCGGTCGCGGTCACCGACCTCAGGAAGTCCTACGGGAAGCGCCCGGTCCTCACCGGCGTCTCCCTCGAGGTCCGGCGGGGCAGCCGCACGGTCGTCCTCGGCCCCAACGGGGCGGGGAAGTCCACGCTGCTGGAGATCGTCTCGACCCTGCGCACGCCGACCTCGGGAACGGTCGTGGTGGAGGGCCGCGACGTCGTGGCCCACACCCGGGAGGCGCGGCGCCTGATCGGGCTGGCGCCCCAGTCCAACGCGCTTGACCCGCTGGCGACGCCCCAGGAGGTGCTCGACTTCCAGGGGGCGGCGCTGGGGCTCGCCGGACGGGTGGCGCGCCGCCGGTCCCGCGAACTGGTGGACATGTTCGGGCTCGGGGACCACCGCCGGACACGTGTCGCGAAGCTGTCCGGCGGCACCCGCCGCAAGATCGACCTCGCCGTCGCCCTGGTCGGTTCGCCCTCGCTCGTCGTGCTCGACGAGCCCACCACCGGCCTCGACCCCCTCGCCCGGATGGACCTGTGGGGCGAGCTCGAGCGCCTGAACTCCGACGGCGGCGCCACGCTCCTGATCTCCACCCAGGACCTCCACGAGGCGGAGGTGCTGGCGAGCGACATCGTCGTCCTCCGGGACGGCGCCGTCGTCGCACACGACTCGCCCGACGCGCTCAAGGCCCTCGTGGGGGAACGCACCCTGACACTGACGCTGGACCCGCCCGGGCCGGCCGACGGCCTGGTCGGGGCCGGCCGCTCGGGGTTCCGGCCCGAGCCCGGCCGACCCGGCACGGTCCGCCTGGCCCTCCCCCGCGACCCCGCCGTGCTCCGCTCGGCCCTCGACGACATCGGCTCCGTCGCGGCCTCGGTCCAGGAGGTGCGGCTGGCGGACCCCTCGCTCGACGACGTGTTCGCGGCCCTGGCCACGGGCTGAGCCAGGACACCCTCTTCCGGAAGGACCCGACATGACCACGACGACCGTGTCCACCAAGACCACCCGCCGCGCCGGCACGTTCTCCGTGACCGCGGCGGCCACCCTGCGCTCGCTGCGCGCCGTGTTCCGCTCGCCGGCCCTGCTGATCGCCCCGATCGCCCAGTCGCTGTTCTTCCTCCTCGTCTACGCGGGACAGCTCGGCAACGTCGGGAGCGGCTATCTGGACGACCGGTCCTTCATCGCGTTCCTCCTCCCGCTGATCCTGTTCACGGGGGTCGCGACCGGCGCCGGAGCCGCCGGGACGATGACCCTGGGCGACATCACGAGCGGCTACCTGGACCGGCTCCGCATGGCCCACGGAACAGCCGCGCCGTTCCTCACCGGAACGCTCGTCGCCACCCTCGTCGCCGTCACCGTGCAGGCCCTCCTCACCACCGGCGGGGCGGTGCTCGTCGGCTACCGCCCCGCCGACGCGGCCGGAACCCTCGGGATGATCGCTCTCCTGCTGGTCCTCGGCGTCGCGGTCGCCCTGTTCGGCATCGCCGTCGCGGTCCGCACCGCGTCGTCGTCGACCACCGGCCTCGTCACGCTGGCCTTCTTCGGGCTGTCGTTCTTCACGGGCGTGTTCGCCCCCGTGGAGGAACTCTCCGGATGGATGCGGGCGATCGCGACGGTCAACCCGCTCACGTACGTCATCGACGCCGCGCGCCAGGTGGAGGCCGGGACCGTCCTCACCGCGGGGCCGCTCGCGGCGGCCGTCCTGGTCGCGCTCGTCGCCGCGGGGTTCGCGGCCTGCGTGCTCGCCCTCGGCCACGCACGGAGGAACCGGTGACCGCCGCGCCCGGTGACCGTCGGCCCCGGGGCCGACGGTCCGGGCTCAGCGGCGGTTCGTCGGGGCCCGCGTCCCGCAGGGCAGGATCCGCGGCGGGCAGGATCCGCTTTCACGACGGACTCCGGGCGAAGAAGCCGTAGACCCTGCTGATCCCGCCGCTCTCCGGCACCGGGACGTGCCCACCGTCGCGGACCGAACGGGGCCTACGCCCGCCCCGGGGCGGCGCAGTAGGCCGCCAGCACCGCCGCGCCCCACACCGCCTGCGCCGCGAGCAGCGGACCGCTCACCCCGGCGGCGACCGCCACGAGCGCGGGCAGGCACCCGAGCACGGCGACGTCGGCCCCGGCCAGCGCCCACACCAGCGGACCGAGCGGCACCGGGCCGAGGGGCGTGTCCACGGCCGGCATCGCGTGCTCGATCGGGCGGCGGCGCGCCATCCGCAGCGCCCCCGCCGCCAGTGCCGGCGCGCACAGCAGTCCGAGGGGCCAGAGGCCGGCGCCGTCTCCCGCGACGTCCAGTCCCGCCAGCGCGAGGGCCAGCCAGGAGCCGCCGAGCAGGGCGGGCAGCACCGCCCGCGCCGCGAGGAGCGCGCGCGGACCCGTGCCCAGCAGCCGCGCGAGCGAGGCGTCCCCGGCGTCCCGGCGCGCCCCGGCGGTCCCCGCCGCGGCGACCGCGAGCGCACCCGCGGCGAGCACGGCCGTCACCGCCGTCGCGCCGCCGCCCGCACGCTCCGCCAGCACGGGCAGGGCGGCCGCGGCCGCCATCAGCGCGAGCCTCCCCGGCCGCCGCGCCAGCCGCCGCCAGTCCAGCCAGGCCACCGCCGCCGCGCCGCGCAGCCGCGACGGCCACGGGCGCGACCTCAGGACCCTCGACCGCCAGTGGGCGTCCTCGGCGACCAGGGTCAGCGAACCCGGGTCCATGACGACGAACGCGCCCGCCGCGAACCCCACCCGCCGCGAGGCCTCCAGCACCGCGCGGGCCGGGATGCGCCCGAGGGCCGCCCAGGCCCGTGCCGTGAGGCCGGCGGCCACCACGGCGGACGCGGTGGCCGCCGCCGTCCACGCCGCCGGGGGCGCCGACGCGATACCGGTGAGCACGCTCTGCCCGGGTCCGGCGCTCATGACCACCGCGGCGGCACCCGCGACCACGAGGACGGCCACCGTCGCGACCAGCCGGCCGTCCCAGGGCTGGAACGCCTGGGCCAGGACGGCCGCCGCCGTCCCGCCCAGCATCCACGAGACGCCCGTGACCAGGGACGCGAACAGCCGCAGCGTCAGCTCGTCGGAGGCCCCGAGGGCGCTCAGCAGCACCAGGCCGAGGATCGCGCCGAACGCGGCGCACAGCGCGGCCAGGACCACCGCCGTGCGGGTCAGCACGCTCCGGCGCGGCAGCGGCGAGAGCAACAGCCACGCCGCGTCCGCGGCCGACACCGCCACGGGCCCGAGCCCGCGCGCGAGGACCAGCACGCCGGCCAGCAGCAGCGCGACCAGGGCCAGGCCCGCGCCCGCCCGCGCCGGGTCGACGCCGGCGGGCACCGCCGACACCGCCCGGCCGACCGCCGGGGCCGCGAGGACCACCAGCAGTCCCAGGGCGAACAGGGTGATGTACCGGTCGGACCAGGTGCGGCGACCGCGGTCCCCGGCCCGTGCGAACGCCCGGACCTGCGCCACCCCGTTCACGCGGCGGCCTCCAGGGCGATGTGCCGGGCGTCCTCGGCGAACCGCGGGTCGTGTGTCACCATGACCACCGTCCCGCCGTCGTCGGCGTAGACGGCGAGCAGCCCCGCGAGCCGTTCCCGGAAGGCCGCGTCGAGCCCGCGCTCCGGCTCGTCCAGCAGCAGCAGCCGGCTGGGGCGCAGCAGCGCCATGGCCAGGGACAGCCGCTGGCGCTGCCCGGTCGACAGCGACGACGGGGCCCGGTCGGCGCAGCCGCCCAGCTCGAACAGGTCCAGGGCCGGCCCCACCTCCAGGCGCCCCGGTCCGTGCACGCCGCGCATCAGCTCCAGGTGCTCCCGCACGGTCAGTCCGGGATACCAGGTGGGCTCGTCGCCGACCAGGGCGACCTCGCGCCAGAAGCCGGGCTCGTCCACGGGCGGCCGGCCCAGCACGCTCACGCTGCCGGAGGCGCGCTGCAGCCCCGCGAGGCAGCGCAGCAGGGTGGTCTTCCCGACGCCGTTGGCGCCGAGCACCGCCACCACCTCCCCGGGCTCGACCGTGAGGTCGACCCCGCTCAGGACCGGGACGCCGCCCAGTTCCACGTCCACACCACGGGCCACGATGATCGGTTCGCTCACCGGCCCAGCCTAGGGTGTGGGGCCGACGCGTCCGGCCGGTGCCCCCGGCCGCCGTCCGCCCCCGCGACAGCGGTCCTCCGGGAGGCGCTCCGCCCCCTGTACCCCGCCGCTCGGCGGTGTTAGCCTCGGGGCAACGACCTACCTGGCCCCCAGGGGAGTCCGCGCCGTTCGGCGTGTTCGATTCCCGGAGGTAGACGTGTTCTCCATCGATGGACCAGGTCGGGCGACGGCGCTGTGGGACATGGTCGACGGGCCGATGCCGCGCGGACTGCTCGGCGTCGGCGACCCGGACCTCCACGTGGTCGACGGTGTCGCGACAATGTTCCTGGGCGGCTTCTCCACGACGTTCCGCAACCGGCTCTACCGGGCCCGTCCGGCCCCCGGCGGGGGCATGGACTCCGCGCGGTGGCTGATCGACGCCGACGCGCGCGGCCGGGCGAGGCCGATCGTCGCGGACCCTCCCCGCGACGGGTGGGACCGCGCGGGGATGCACACGCCCTCGTACGTGCCCGCCGTCGACGGCCGGCCCGCGCGCATCTACTACACCGGTCGCGCGACGGCCAGGCACTACGGCCCCCGGAGCGGCTACGCGATCGGGGTCCTGGAGCAGCGCGGGGGACGGTGGGAGCGCCGCGACGAGCCCGTCCTGCGCGGCAGCGCACCGCGGACGAGCGTGCTCGAACCGCTCGTCGTCCACCACCGGGGCCGCTACGTGATGTGGTTCCAGGCCGACCCGAACGAGATCGGACCGGGCGAGCTGCCCGACTACGAGCTCAGGGTCGCCGAGAGCGCCGACGGGATCGCGTGGTCGGCCCCGCGGGTCTTCGCCGGCCCTGACGAGGGCTTCTTCGACAACGCCGTCCACCGCGTGGGCGACCGCTGGGTCATGGTGCTGGCGAGGGGGGCGAACCTGCACAACACTCCTCGCTTCCCCGACCAGGGCCTCTGGGTCGCCACGGCCCCCGAACCGAGCCCCGTCCGCACCGACTGGACGGCCCCGGTCCGGGTGCTGGACACGGACCGGCCGGGCGTTCCCGCGTGGATGGCGCGCGGCGTCTACGGTCCGGCGCTGCACGCCCTGGAGGGAGCGGACGGCGCCGTGCTGACGTACACGGCCGTCAGGGCCGCTCCGAAGTGGCCCGCCTTCAACCTGCGCCGCCTCCTGCGCGGACGGGCCCCGGTCGTGCCCTCCCCCTTCTACCTCGCGGTGGGGCGGTCGCGGTTGTCCGGCCCGTTCCCGGACGCGGCCGGGCGCTGACACCGCCGTCGACCCGCCCGCCCCGGAGCGGGTCCGGGGCGGGGCGTCGCCCCGGGAGGCACGGCGCGGGCGGTCCCGGGCGGGCCCCGCCCGTCCGGGACCGTCCGGTCAGCCCTGCGGGCCGGGGTCCTCGCCCATCGTCACCACGACCTTGCCGCGCAGCCCGCCCTTCTCCACCCTCCGGTGGGCCTCGCGCACCCTCTCCACCGGGAACACCTCGTCCACCACGGGCACGAGCCGGCCCGACTCGACGTACCGGACGAGTTCGGTCAGGTCCTCGCGTGAGGGGTTGTTGCTGAAGGGCAGGACCCTGCGGCGGTCCACGGCGGCGGACCAGAGGGTGTCGGCGGTCGACCTCAGGGGGCGCCGGGGGTCGATGGCCAGCGGGAGGTAGCGGCCCCCCGGGGCGCGCAGCCTCCGGTAGGCGCCCGGCTCGGAGCCCACCACGTCGAGGACGACGTCGAACCGGCCCAGGTCCGCGGGCCCGGTCTCACGGTGGTCGAACACCTCGTGGGCGCCCAGGTCGCGGACCCAGTCGAGGTTGCGCCGCCCGGCCAGACCGGTGACGTGCGCCCCCAGGGCCCGGCCGACCTGCACCGCCGTGCTGCCGACCCCGCCGGAGGCACCGCGCACCAGCAGCCGCTCCCCCTCGCGCAGGCGCGCCTTCTCCACCAGGGCGGTCAGGACCGTGGTCCCCGAGGCCGGGAGCGCCGCCGCCCCGGCCGGGTCGAGGCCGGCCGGGGCCGCCACGACCCTCTCCTGCGGGACCGCGACGAAGTCGGCCGTGCTCCCGAACCCCATGTGCGGCAGGATTCCCAGCACCTCCTCCCCCACCCGCGCGGGGTCGACCCCGGGCCCCACGCCCGACACCCTGCCCGAGAAGTCGACGCCGAGGCCGCGGGGCATGCGCGAACCCATGACCCGGCGGAGGCTGCCCGCGCGGATCTCGGTCTCCCCTCCGCCCACGCTCGCGGCGTGGACCCGCACGAGCACCTCCCCCGGCCCCGGGACGGGGACGGGCACACGGTCGATCGTCAGGACGTCGGGCGGACCGAACCGCTCGTAGCGGACAGCGCGCATGGTGTTCACGGTGAACCTCTCCTCGTTGACGGGAATGGCCGACAGCGCACCGCGGTTCCCCGCTACGAATGCCGGGGGCGGTGCGCGGCCTGTGCCGACTCCCCGACCAACGCACCGGGGCCGCGCCGTGATGGCCCCGGGGACACAAGTGAGAGACGGGGACATGGGGACTTCTCGGATCGGCGCACCGGCGGCGGCCACGGACCCGGACCGCCCGGCGCTCCCGCCGATGCGGCGCGACGCCGAGGACAACCGCCGACGCATCCTGCGGGCCGCCCACGAGTGCTTCCGCGAGCGCGGCCTGGACCTGCCGATGGCGGCCGTCGCTCGACGCTCCGGGGTGGGCACGGCCACGCTCTACCGGCGTTTTCCCACCAAGGACGCCCTGGTGATGGAGCTCTTCGCGGACTCGGCCGCACAGTACGAGAAGGTGTTCGACGCGGCCCTGGCCCATGCCGACCCCTGGCGCGGCATGGAGTACGCGCTGCGGCGCTGCTGCATCCTCCAGGTGGAGGGCCGTGTGTGCTCACCGGAGTTCGCGGCCCGGTTCCCCTCCCACGCCGAACGGCACGCCCGCGAGGGCCGGGAGAAGCTGGCGGCGGTCCTGGACCGCGCCCGGGGGGCCGGGGTCGTGCGGGCCGGGATCACCGCCGACGACGTGGAGATGCTGTTCGAGGCGGTCGGCGGTCTGGCCGCGTCCGCCGAACCCCACCGCCGCGCGCAGCGGCTGGTCAGCCACCTCCTGGCCTCCTTCGCCGCCTGAGGCGCCCTGCGGGCCGCCGGTCCGCGCCCGGACGGCGCGGGGCGCGGCTCCCCGGCCGGCGCGGGGCGGCGACCGGGGCCGGGCCGCGACGGGCCTTCCGAACGCGACGAGGCCCCCGGCGCGACGTCGTGTCGCGCCGGGGGCCTCCGATGTGTGCCGCGGCCCCGGAGGCTACTCGGGGGCCGGTGCGGACTTCTCCGGCACCAGCTTGAGGCCGACGACCGCGGCGATGATCCCGGCGAGGAAGACGACCTTGAGCGCCGAGACGCTCTCGCCGCCGGTGAACATCGCGTAGAACACGGTCAGCGCGGCGCCGAGGCCGACCCAGACCGCGTAGGCGGTGCCGATGGGGATGTGCTTGGCCGCCCAGCCCAGGCCGGCCATGCTGATCGCCAGTGCCACGAGGAACACGACGGTCGGGCCGGGTTCGCTGAACCCCTCGGACATGCCCAGGGCGGTGGCCCACACGGCCTCGAACACCGCGCTGATGAGCAGGATGATCCACGGCATGTCAGCTCACCGCCTTGAGACCGATGATCGAACCGATGAGCAGCACCAGGAGCAGGGACTTGCCCCAGGTGGCGCGGTCCTTGCCGGTGAGGAACCCCCACAGGACGGTGAGCGTGGCGCCGATGCCCACCCAGACGGCGTAGGCGGTGCCGGTCGGCAGCGAGGTCATGGCCCAGGCCAGACCCGCCATGCTCGCGACCAGGGCGACGGCGAACAGGAGTGTGGGGCGCCATCGGGAGAAACCCTTCGACGCGCCCAGGGCGGTGGCCCAGACGGCCTCCAGGACCCCGGAGACGACGAGAACGAACCATGCCATGGACAAGCCCCTTTCGAGGCCGTCTTGTCGTGGCGCGGGTACGGCTCCCTCGTCCGCTGACCCGAGGAGCGGGTCTCGGCCCCAACGTACAACATCGTCCCAGGCCGGTGCCGTGAGGGTCGTCACGACACGTCTCCCCGGGGACGGGTGGGGAGGTCCCGTGCACCGGGTCCGGTTCGGGCCCTCCGCCCCGTCGGGCGCTCGGCGACCGCCGCCGACCTGGCCACCAGGTCGGGGGCGACTCGTGGCCCTTGGTGGCGATATGCCGCGGCCGTCTTCGCGTCTCAGCAGCTCACAGGGTTTTCAGGCCCGAGAGCGGGGGATCCCTGTGGCGTAGGCACCCCGCTCGACACGCTCAGAGGAAACCGATGCGCATCCTCTTCGCCGCCCTCGCCCTGACCGCCGCCGCCCTCACAGCGTCGGCCGCCCCCGCGGCGGCCGCACCGCCACCGCCCCCCGGGGCCGAGTACATCACGGAGGAGATGTGCAGGAAGGGCGGAGGCGTCGTCAAGGAGAGCGAGGACTCCCCCAGCGGCCTGATCTGCGAGGGAGGCCGCTTCGACGGCTTCTTCGTCCACTGACCGGACCCCCGCGCCCCCCTCGGGGCCCCGCGCACCCCCGCGCGGGGCCCCACCCCTGTGCGCCGGGACCCGTACCGGGCCGGGCACGTCCCCGGGCGGACCGGGCGGGAGCGATCAGTCCCACTGCCACATAGGCGGTGAGTCGGCGTTCCGTCCTCCGACCGTTCGTTCTCGTGTTCAGCAGACGTGGCACGGCTCCCGCAGAGGCGGAGACGGAGCGGCCCGGAGTGCCTGTCCGTGGCATGGCGACTTTTTCACCAGGCGCGAGAAGTCGTCCGGAGGTCGGCATCCACACCCACGTGTCCACAAGGCCTCAGGACCTAGCTCGGGTGCTGCTGGTACCGGTCGACCGTGGCCTTCGCCGTCGAGGCGTCCTGAAAGATCAGTTCCCACGGTCCGGTGTTGACATCGAAGTCCTTGCCGAAGCCGACCCAGGGCTCGCGGCCATGGGTGCCGACGTACACGCGACCGGACAGGAACTCATAATTCGCGGCCCCGGGCGTCTACGTGGCGCTACTGTGCGGGGCGACGACATCCGGGCCGCTGCCGCGCTGGTTCTCGCAGCTCTTGCTGCTCGGGGCACGACAGAATTCCACCGGGTCGAGCATCTCAGGCGCGGTTACGAGGACCTGCCGGGCCTGTTGCGCAAGCTCGGCGCCGACATCACCGAGGAGGAACAGTGACCCACGGGTCCGAGGCAGTGGCGCCCGGGGCGGAAGCGCCCCATGCGGAAGCCCATGAGAAGTGGGTTCCGTCGACGGCCTCCGCGATGAGAGCGGCACTGGATCGCATGGTCGCCGACCGCCAGACCCCGGGCGGCGTGGTCGCGGCGGGAACTGTCGGGGGCGCCGTCACCGAGTACGCCGCGACGGGCACGACAGGGGTCGGGGGTTCCGTGGTGCCCGGGCCGACGACGTTCTATGACGTGGCCAGCCTGACGAAGGTCGTCGCGACCTGGCCCTTGGTCGGCCGAGCGGTGGCCCACGGGCTCCTCGGCCTGGAGGCGCCGTTGTCCGACCACATCCGGACGCCGATCCCCGGGCCGGGCGCGGCGGTGACGGTCCGGCAGATTCTCACCCACACCTCGGGGCTCATGCCCGCGACCCGACTGGACCGGTACACGGGCGACAGCCGGGACCTGGCCGAGATGATCCTGTCCGAACCCCTCGTCACCCCGGGCGAACACCGCTACATCAACCGCGGCTTCATCCTGCTCGGCCTGCTGCTGGCCAGAGTGCACGGAAAGTCCCTCCGCGCCCTGGTCGACGACTTCGGTGGTGACCTCGGATCGAGCGGTTTCCGCTATGGGCCGTTCCTCGCGGACGACCGCGTGGCGCCGACCGAGCGACGCCTCGTGGGCGGCTACCCGCTGCACGGGGTGGTCCACGACGAGAACGCGGCCGCGCTCGGCGGCGTCGCCGGGCACGCCGGAGTGTTCGCCCATGCCCAGGGGCTGGCCGAGCTGGCACACCACTTCCTGAGCGCGCAACAGGGCCGGGGTCCGTTGACGGCCATCGGTGCCTATGTCGGGGAGTCCTGGAAACCGGCTGTCCGGGTGGACGCGACCAACAGCCGCGGGCTGGCCTGGCTGATCACCGACACCGGCCTCGTCCACCACCGGGGATTCACCGGAACCGGGATGTACCTCGACCCCGCCACCGGGCGGTATCTGGTGGTGCTCACCAACGCGATCGCCTACGGGAGGGAACGGTGCGGGCTCGCCGAACTGCACGCCCTGGCACTCGCGCAGTTCGACGACTAGCCACGGTGGGCGACCGAAGTCGGAACCGTGGCACTTGTTCGGTGTCCCGGGTCCATCCCCGCGTGCGCGGGGAGCAGGGTTCCGGTCAGAGCACTAGAACGGCCATGTCCTCAGCAGGAGAAGCGGGAAGGGGGCCGCCAGTGCGAGAAGGGGGAAGAAGGCCGCACGCGAGGCCCCCTCGAAGCTGAGCCGCAAGAACATCCGGTGCAGGAGAAAACCGAAGGCGAATCCCACCACGGACACCGCCGTGTTCAGGGCAGTGAACCCCTCGGTGAAAACGAGGGAGAACGGCAGGGCGAAGTAGAAGAGACCGGCCACGGAGGCGGAGGTCGCCTTGGTCGCCCTGAATTCCCGCGAGCCACCCCTGGGCACTCTCCTCCTGACCTCGACAGCGAACGCGACAAGACTCGGGAGAGTCGTTATCAGGAGCAGCACGACATAGCTCGCCAATAATACGGTGAACGCCGTCGAGGGGCGCACGTCGGAGGATATGCTCCAAGGAAACAGGAGCAGCAGGCAGGCGTGAAGGCCGCCCCCGCCCAGGACCCTGCCCCCTATGCCGACGACAGTCATGCCTTCCCCCTGAACCAGGAACCCACCGTTGGGCACAGCTCCGGTTCGTGCGTGCGGCCGCACCGAGCACTGCACCTCCGAACATCGGCATCGACATCGGCCGAAATGAAAGAACAACAAGCCACCGGGAGAGCGACACCGAGAGGTTTTTTCTTTTTCCAACGGATCCGAGCGAAGACTTCTCGTAAAATTACTATCCCCTTCGGCAAGCGTCAAGAGGACAGGAATCCATGGCCCACAGCACAACCGTCCGAAGGGGGACAGCGACTCCGGAAAACCGCAGGCCAGGGGCAGCCAGTTTTTCGAGAACCTCCTCCTCCCGCGTAAAAGTATTGGACTTCACATAAATGGTCTTCGCGGGCACGGAGAGAAACCGCATTCGCACAGGTCAGCAGGTTTCCGCGCCCGGTGGAAGACGAAGCCACCACTGTGTCTGCCCCCTCGCGGAACGGGGCGACGGCATCCGGTCCGCTGCCGCACTGCCGGAGGCAGCGCGGCAGCGCCCGTGCCGCGCGAAGGCCTGACCGGGGCCGACGCCGTCGTGGACCACGGTCTACACCGAGGCGCCGCTGTCGGTGAGGGCGGCGGTACGGTCCTTCTCCAGCTTTCGTCGACGCCACGCGCCGCCGAACCGCAGGATGAACGAGCGAAGCGCCTCGGCGACCCGGCCGGAGGGGACGAACATCTGCTGCTTGATCCGCGCGGTGCGCTGGTGGATCCGGATCGAGGGGCGCAACCCCGACTCCCAGGCGGTCAGTGCGGCACGCAGGTCGGCCGGCTTGTCCCGCAGGGCCCTGCCGAGCGCGTCACCGCCGCGCAGGGCACTGGTCGCGCCCATGCCCGAGTACAGGTTCAGGCACCAGGCCGCGTCGCCCACCAACACGGTCCGGCCCTTGCTCCATCGGGACATCTTGACCTGGTGCACCGAGTCGAAAAGGAACTCCGGAGCCCGTTCGAGCCCGTCCAGGAGGTGCCGCACGACCGGGTCGTCCATTCCGGAGAAGACCGCTCGCAGTCGCTCGATCCGATCCCCGGTGAACTGCTCGGCGATGTCAGCGGTGCGGTAGGTCAGCAGCGCGGTGGGGGCCCGGTCGGCCAACCCGAACACCCAGGCCGCACGCCCTGCGCGGGCACTGATGACGCTGTCCTGCGCACCATAGGACGGCACCTGCTCGTCGAGCTGGAAGGCGCAGATCATCGCGTCCCAGTTCGTCATGTACTCCTCGTGCGGACCGAAGACCATGCGACGCACGCCGGAGCGCATCCCGTCGGCGCCCACCACCAGGTCGAAGCGCTCACGGTACTCGTGGCCGGTTCCGATGTCCTTGAGCACCACCTCGACGTCGTCGGCGCCGTCGTCGATCTCGGCGGGCGTCGTGGCGAACCGCACCTCGACAGGCTCACCGCCGGCCCCGGCGATGCTCTGCCAGAGCGCGACCTCGATGTCGCCGCGGACCACCGCGGCGGGCCGGCCGGGCTGGTGCAGGAATCCCAGCCCCGGTGCCGACCTCCCGTCACGGTCCAGCTCCCACGCCCTGCCGGCGTCGGGAGGGTTGCGGATGTGCAGGTCCTCGCTGATGCCCAGGTCGACGGCCGCCTGCCTGCCGTCGGGCAGCAGTCCGATGAAGTACCCGCCCCGCCGTCGTTCGGGCGCCCGTTCGACGATCACCGGGGTCCATCCGGCCGCGCGCAACCCGATCGCCGCGGACATGCCCGCGATCCCGAGTCCCACGACCAGTGCTCGCTTCCGCATGGTGCTCTCCTTCGCCTTGCCGAGTCGAAATTGCCCGGAGCCATCGGATGCGTGGCTCCGAGGTCGGTCAGTTCGGGACGACGACGGCGCGGGTCCGCCCGTGGTGTGCCCAGGCTTCGCCGACCCGGTCGAGCGGGTAGGCGGTGTAGGGAGCCTGGAAGGTCTCGTCGGCGAAGTGCGCCATGACCGCGGGGGCCTCTGCGAGCAGCTCGGCCTTGGAGACCGAACCGATGCCGCTGCCCGTGACCCGGATACGGCGGCTGCGCAGCAGCGCGGCGGGCACGGCGGCCCGCGCCCCGGCGAGCGAGCCGATCTGCACGTACGCCACCTCGGGGGCGTCCTCGCCCATGCCGCCCCGGGCCAGTGCGGCGAAGGCCGCTTCGGCGACCGTGCCCCAGAGGAAGTCGAGCACGAGCGTGGGCGGGGCCTGGTCGACTGCCGTGGCCAGAGCGGCGGCCAGGGCGTCGGGGCCGTCGTGGTCGAGCGAGACCGGCAGAGCACCCAGTCCCTGCAGTCGCTCCAGCGCCTCCGGGTCCCGACCGGCGGCCACCACCCGGTCTGCGCCGAGTGCCAGTGCGGCCCGCACCGCCAGGGCGCCTGACATGCCGGTCGCCCCCAGCACCAGCACGGTGCCGAGCCGGCCCACTTCCCTGCGCCGGGCGGTCAGAACCATCCAGCCGGACATGCCCGGGTTCATGCCGGCAGCCACGGCGAGGGGGTCGGCCCCGGCAGGCAGCTCCAGCTCGAACGGCGTGACCATCCGCTCGGCCATCGTGCCCCACGGCGCACGGGCGAAGCCCGTGTAGACCAGGCTCCCGCCGGCGGTACGGGCCACTGCGTCCACACCGGGCACCAGCGGGTAGGCGTGGCCGCTGCCGTAGTGCTGACCGGATGCCAGCCCGCGCACGACATGGTGCAGGCCCGCTCCGACCAGGTGGAGCGGCTCATGCCCCGGCTTCGGCTCGGGGTCGGGGAACTCGGCGCACACGGGCGACGCCCCGGGGCCGTTGACGACTGCAGCGCGCATCAGAATTTCCTTAACTAAGTTAAATTCTTGGTGCGGTCAGACTGCCTGAACTTTGTTAAGGTGTCAACATGGCCAAGGGGATCACGCGGGAACAGATCGTGACAGCGGCGCTGAGCCTGCTCGACGACAAAGGCTTGGAGGGCCTCACGGTCCGCGCGCTCGCCGCCCGGCTCGAGGTGCGTCCGCCTGCCCTGTACTGGCACATGCGCAACAAGCAGGAACTCCTCGACGAGATGAGCACCGCCGTCATGCGGCGCGTCACCACCGCGGTGTCGGCCCTCCCGCCGGCCGACGGCTGGCGCGAGGACCTCGCCGCCTACGCACGGATCCTGCGCTCAGAGTTCCTGCTCCACCGGGACGGGGCCCGTATCTTCAGCGGTACGCGCATCGCCGACCCCGACGTGATCCGGATGAAGGAACCGTGGCTCGCGCGCTGGACCGCGCAAGGACTCAGCCTTGCCGATGCCGACGACGCCATCGACCTGGCCGTCGCCTTCGTCGTCGGTTTCGTCATCGAGGAACAGGAACGACGGCAGTCGGCCGGGACCGACCCGTCGCGCTACTCGATCGACCAGCGCGACGCGTGGCTGGGACCGGACGTCCCGCTGGTCAAGGAGGCCGGTCACCTGCGCGACGACGGCGACCAGCGGTTCGAGCGGCACCTGGGTATCGTCCTGGACGGTCTCGCAGCCCGCTTCGACAGCTGACCCGCCCCTTGGACCGCCCGTGTCCAGCCCGGTGACCTCCACCGGGTGCTCGACGCCGGGATGACAGCCGGCTGCACGGGGTGGTCCACGACGAGAACGCGACCGTCCTCGGCGGCGTCGCCGGGCACGCCGGAGTGTTCGCCCATGCCACTATCCCCGCGCGTGCGCGGGGAGCAGTCTGACCCGGATGATCTTGTACTTATAGCCGATCTCGGCGCCTTGGGGTCAAGTGGTTGTTGCAAGAAGGAACTCGTTGAGGGCCTCGGCCGGGGTAGCCCACCCCAGAGTCTGACGAGGACGCCCGTTCAACTCAGCGGCCACCCCGTCCAACCTCGCTATAAGTACAAGATCATCGCGAGAGGGGATGGGGCGTCAGATCGGGTTGAGGCGGGCCTTGAGCAGGCAGAACTCGTTGCCCTCGGGGTCGGCCAGGACGTGCCACTGCTCCTCCCCCGTCTGGCCGATGTCGGCAGGGCGGGCGCCGAGCGCGAGGAGCCGTTCGAGTTCGGCGTCCTGGTCGCGGTCGGTGGCGTTGACGTCGATGTGCAGCCGGGGCTTCCCCTTCTCCGGCTCGTCCCTGCGGCTGAGGATGATCGTCGGCTGCGGACCGCCGAACCCCTCGCGCGGACCGATCTCCAACGTGCCGTCGTCCTCGCGGTCGAGCACCACGAAGTCCAGGACCTCGCACCAGAACCGCGCCAGCACCTCGGGATCGCGGCAACCGAGCACGAGCTCACTGATACGACATGCCATGAACGCAACCCACTCTCATCCGGAGAACCGCCGGGGAGGCCGCACGCGAACTCCGTGGACGCCCCTCGGCGAGACGACCCGGCGACTGTACCGAACGGGACGAGCGGGGGCCAGATGTTTTCGGAGCCGCCCGGGACCCGGCGCCACCTGCGCTTTTCAGAACTGCCGCCGACGCCGGCGCGGTGGTCCCGGCCCGGGGCCGCTACTGCCCGTCGAGGACCCCGGGGGTGTCGTGCAGGACGACGCTCTGGTGGAGCGGGACCCGCCCCCGGCGGAATTCGTTCACCGGCGCCGTCCGGTCGGCCGTGCCGAAGGAGATGCCGAACAGCAGTTTGAGGTCCTCGGGGACGCCCAGGAACTCGCGGACGGTGTCGGCGTAGAAACCGAGGATGGTCTGCGGGATGCCCCCGAGCCCGCGGGACGCCAGCGAGAGCAGGAAGTTCTGCGCGTACATGCCGATGTCCCCGGCCGTGCGCACCCCGTCGCCGATGACCGGCATGAAGAGGAAGGCGGCGTGCGGGGCGCCGTAGAACTCCAGGTTCTCCCGGACCGCGAGTCTCCTGCCCTTCCGGTCCGCGCGTTCGATGCCCCGGGCCCGGTAGTGGCCCGCGGCCTGGGCCTGCGCCCGCTCCTGGTAGACGCCGTCCCCGTAGTCGGCGGTGAAATCGGGGGAGGTCCGCGCCTCCTCCTCGGCCCGGAGCAGTTCCTTGCTGAGGGCGTCCCGAGCCGTGCCCGAGACGACGTGCACCGTCCACTGCTGGGTGTTGCTGTTGGAGGGGGCCGTCTGGGCGTCCTCCAGCACGCCGCGGATGTCCGACGGGGACACGGGGGCGGGCAGGAACTGGCGGGGCGAGCGCCGGGCGAGCGCGATGTCGGTGAAGGGTGAGGCGGTGGTGGGCACGGCGTCTCCTCTTGGCGGTGCTCGTCTTCCGTGGGGCACGTTGCGCCCCACGGGGGCGTCGCAGTGCGGGTCGTGTGTCGGCGGTGGAGCGAGCGGTTGAGCTCGACGGTCTCCTCCAGCGTGGGCGCGGAGGTGAGCTCGGCGAAGCGCTCCATCATGCGGTCGCGGTTGCGCCGGTTCCCGTCACGGTCGGCCGCCTCCGGGGCCGGTCCCAGGTCTTCGGGGCCCAGTGCGGTGCAGTGGGCGGGCGTCAGACGTCGTGGCTGCCCGCGCTGAACGCGCGCGTCAGCGTCCGTCCGATCTCCCCCGCGCCGATGATGCCGATTCTCATGGTGTGTCCCTCTCGAAGGCGCGCCGTCCCGAGGAGGGTGCGGCGCGGTGTGATGGGTGGCCGGGCAGGTGGGAGCGCACGGCTGCCGGGACGGCCGAGGACACCGGGAGCCGGCCGGGAGGCCGGCGGCCTACTCCTCGCCGCCCTGTTCCCGGTACCCGCTCTCGACGAGTGCGCGCAACCGGTCGAGCGACTCCTCGTCGGTGGTGCCGGTGCCCTTGATCCAGGCGACGGAGACGGCCGCGAGGTAGAGGTCGTACCCCTTCACCGAGGGGCGTGCGTGCCCCGCGAGCTGGGCGGCCCGCACGTACTCGTCGGTGGTGGCGATGAGTTCGTCGCAGGGGAGGGTGAGCGGGTTGTCCGGTTCCCGTTCCCGGACGGCGGCCATGAGCGGTTCCGGCAGCCCGCTGAAGGCGCTGAAGTACTCCTCCAGGGCCCGCAGCCACTGTCGCAGCGCCTCGGAGGCGTCGCCGAGCAGGGCGATGTCCTCCTGGCGTGCCACGAGTTCCTCGGACCGCGTCTGCAGCACGGCTGCCAGCAGCGCTTCCCGTGTGGGGAAGTGCCGGTACAGCGTGGCCGGTCCGACGCCCGCCTCCTTGGCCACCGCCTCCAGGGAGGCGCCGACCCCGGCTCTGAGGAAGTGGCGCTGCGCCGCCTCGAGGAGGGCGGCGCGGTTGCGCTGGACGTCCGCCCGGGGCTTGCGCCCCTGCTGCCCCTTGGCACCCATACGTCTCCCTGGCCTCGGTGTTTCCGACTCCTCAAAAAACGGAGGCTGCCTCCGCACAGGAACGAGCTTAAAACGGAGGCAGCCTCCGGTCAAGTCGCCGTCCTCGGTCCGCCACCGCCCGGACGTCCTGAACGGTCGACGCGCGCAGGCGCATGCCACCCGTGGGGGACGTGTCGACCAGGGCTGTGGCGGAACGGGTCCGGCTCGTGCCGGAGGCGGCGAACAGGCCTCCGGCCCGCCTCCGCGTGTACGGAGGCGGGCCGGAGTGTTCGTGTGTGCGGTGGCCGCGGACCGCGGTCACTCCATGCCGGAGACGGCGTCGCAGAGCAGGTCCACGGCCGCCTGGGTACGGCCCGCCTCGTCGAGAGTCTCCTCGACCTCGGCGCCCGCGGGCAGTACCTCGACCTCGACGACGAGGTTGTCCATGCGGTAGAGGGCGTGTCCGGAACCGTTCGCGGTGCCGCTGAGCGGGAGCCTGCCGTCCGGGCAGGTCGCGGACTCGGAGCCGTCCGACTCCGGACGGCTGTCGTAGAAGTAGCTCGTGGCGGCCTCGATGCCGTTGTCCTTGCGGATCCCGTTCACCTGGCTGGTGAAGACGGTGGTGCGCAGGTCCACCTCGTGTCCGGACGCGGCCTCGATGCCGGGGGTGACGACGCACTCCAGGCCCTCGGCTCCGTACGCGTAGGAGTGGTCGGCCTCATAGACCTCCAGGTTCTCGCCGTTTCCGGCGATCTCGCTCGCGGCGTCGGTGTCCAGGAGATCGCACGGACCAGGCGGGGAGGCGTGGACGTCCTCCGGGCCGAACCAGCCGAAGTAGTACGCGCCGCCGAAGCCGGCGGCCGCCATGACGAGGAGGAGGACGGTGGCGCAGCCGCAGCCGACCCAGGCGAGGGTCCTGCCGACGGAGCCCTTCTTGGGCGGGGCCTGCTGTGCGGGCGGCTGCCCGGGGCCGGGACGGCCCTGGCCCTGCGGCTGTCCGGGAGGAGGCCGGTGGCCGGGCGGAGTCTGTGGTCCAGAGTGCGGCTGGTGACCGGGCTGTCGGGGAGGGCGGGGACCCTGGGGAGGCGGGGGGCCGGGTTCGTGCATGGCGGGTACTTTAGCCACGCCCGACGACGGGATCCGGGGTACGCGGCTGGCCTGCTCCGGCCACATCGGGGTTGCCTGTGCGGGTTCCGCGCGTCTTCGCGGTGGTGCTCGTGCTGCCCCGTCCGCTCACCGGGGACGCCGGCGAGGTACGGCCGTCATGAGGCGGGAGCGGGTTCTCCACCATCGCACCGGTAAGGAGCAGAGCCGGTGAGTACCTCCCCGAGGACACCCCGACCGAACCGTCGGACGCTTGCGGACACGCGTGGGGATTCAGCCGTGGGCGGCCGAGGGGAGCACCGGAGGGGGAAGGGTGAAAGACCGTCCCCACGGAGGCTGAGGCGTGGGCGGAGTGCCCGGAGCACGATAGGTGCGGGGAGCTTTGGCCCCGGTGGGGTGTCCCGAACCCGGGCAGCCCGCATCACCTCCGCCTCCTGTGGTCGGAGCGGTTCTGTGGTCTCACACCCGGTCCCGGGCGGCCTCCCTCAACTCATCGGCGCCCCGGTATCCGTCCAGATCCGCCATGAGGTGCCGCAGCCGCACCTTCGTGGTCTCCCGCAGTCCGGCTGCCGGAACCGTCTCCAACACCCGGACACCCAAGCCGACCGCCGCTTCCTTGTCCCTCTCCGCCGCCTGGGCACGTGCCGACACCACCGTGGCCGCCGCCCATCCCGGTGACCCCACCCGCTTCAGTCCGGCCGAGTTCGAGGCATGGACCACGGCCCCTGCCGGGTCATGCCCCAGAGCGGCCTCCGCGAGGTGCAGCTCGAACTCGGCCCGATCGAACCCGAACCTCCCCGGCGCTTCCTCGGCGGTGTCCATGTGACGGCGCGCGGTGGTGGACGCCGAACGGACCCCTTCGGTGTCCCCGAGTGCGGCGAGGCCGCGCAGACGGCACCACGCGGTGATCTGGGCCCGCCGCACCGGGGTGTCCGCGAACCGGGCGGCCTGGTCGGCCAGCTCCACCGCGTCAGCGTCCCGGTTCTGTCCCAGGGTGACCATGGACTGGGCTCCCAGCGCCCACCCCGTCAACCACCGGTCACCGACCTGCTCACCGACCCTGGCGGCCGTGCCCAGGTGGATGAGGGCGCCGGCCGCGTCCCCGATGTGGTGGGCGAGGTTGCCGAGGAGCGCGGACATCCACCCGAGTGCACGACGGGTGTCGGTGTCCCGGTGGTCCATGAGGAGGCTGCGGCAGCGGGCGACCTCGGCGGCCAAGACGCGCGGCGGGTAGTCGCTGTACCGCAGCTCGTAGAACACCAGAGCCTGGTGGGCGAGATCGCGGGCGCCCGCGCCGGGGCCGGTGAGATTGATGCTGTCGGCGACGGCTGAGAGTTCGGGGTACTCGGAGGGCATGTGGTGCTCCTGTCGCGGCTGCGGTATGCGGCGACCGTACCAACCAGCGACGGGGGTGGGCAGGGGAACACCCAGGCGTTCCGGAACGACCCCGTACACACGGGCGAGGGCGTGGATGTAGTCGGGGCCGGGGCGGGCGTGGCCGTGCTCCCACCGGCACAGCATGGCGGTGGACAGCCCCGGTGGGGCGAGCCCGTCCGCCCGGTACAAGTCCGCTACGGCCTCCACGACGTGGGGACGCGACCAGCCGTAGGCGAGCCGCCATGCCTCCAACGGGGCGACGGGGAGATCCCGGCTGATCTGCGCGACGATCGCCGGAACAGGCACACCGTGGCGTTGCCGGTCTGCGCGGATACGGGAGGCTTCACGGGCGATCTGGGCGCGGGTGGTACGGGTGACCTTCACGTCCGTCTCCCAAGGGGTGGGGTACGTGAACGTACCCGGGCCGGAGTGGGCCCAACATTGCCGCCGAGGTCAATGTGTGCTCGCCTCATCGGCATTGATGCGCCCGCCGGCGATGACGTCCACTGGAGCCATACCCCCGGGCGGACGCACCGGCCGGGAGTGGGAGGAGACCACCTGATGACCTCCACCATCGACTCCCCGACCGCCTCCCGCGCCTCCCTCGGCTTCGGCACTCCCGACGTGCTTCCACCGGGTGCAGGACACGTCCTCCAGCCGAGGGAAGACCTCCAAATCCTGGGGTGGGAACGAACCGAACTGGGATAGTGGCAGACGATCAGCCCACTCCGAAAGGCTCCCATGCTGCTCTGCGAACACCCCGGATGGAAGACGGCTACGCACGGGCGTATCCGCACAGTGCGGACGACCGCCGATACCTGGCGCGTGAGCGCGAATCAGAGCATCACCGCTACACGTCTCGGAGAAGGCACCGATCCAGCCCCCCACGTTGATGTGTACGACCCGAAGATCCTGGGCGAGAACACGCCCACCGTCCTGCGCGCGCCCCTCCTCGGACAGGGATCGGTTCGCCGACTGCGCAACCCGGACCTGTGGGATGCCCTGGCGACGGGGATCATCCGGCAGGTCATCCGAGCCGATCAGGCCCGTCTGATGTACCACCGCTTTTGCGACGCCCACGGCACCGCAACCCCCTCCGGCCTCCGGGCCTTCCCCCGGGCCGAAGCCGTACTCGCCCTGAACCAGGAGGACTTCGCAACGCTGGGCATGGCATTTAAGCGCCGTCCCCTGATCGCCGCTGCGGAGGCCTTCCTCGCCCTGGGCTCAAAATGGGCAGAACTTCCACCCGAAGACCTGGTGGCCGAGGTTCAGACTGTGCCCCGGATCGGCCCGTGGACCGCTGGAGCCGCCGTCGCGGACGTCACCGGAGACTTTTCCCTCTACCCCCACGGCGACATGGCGGTGCGCAAGTACGCCGCTCAGGCTGCTCCGGTGCTCGACCAGCCGAACGACGAAGCGACCTTCGCCCGCTGGTGGCGCAGCTTCGCGACCACACCCGCAGAACTCTCCACCCTGACCGTGCTCACCCTCGCGCTGGGAGGACCCCGTGGACAGGACCGACCCCCCTCATGACCTGATCAGCGGCCACGACCCCGACCGCAGCATCGACCTGCTGCTCGTCAACGCCCCTCTGCGCGACTACGCCGCCAGACCGCGCGTCACCGACTTCACCCTGCCGGTACTGGGAATGGGTTACATCGCCACCTACGCCGCTCAACGCGGCGGGTTCAACGTCGGGATCCTGGACGCAGAAGCACTCGGACTGCCGGTCGCCGACGTCGTCCGGGCAGTGAACGCCGCACGTCCACGGTGGGCCGGATTCAACCTCCTGGCTCCCACCTACGAGCTCTCCGCGACGATTGCCGCTTCCCTGGTCCCGGACATCAAGATCATGCTCGGCGGACACCAGGCCAAGGCGATGCCCGCCGACATCCTCACCGACCCCCGTATGGTCCGCTGTGAAGCCCTGGTCATCGGTGAGGGCGAGACCCGGACCGTCGAACTCCTTCACGACCACCGTGCCCGGGGAGACCTGCCCGGGGTGATGTGGCTCGACCCGATTCTGCGCACCCCGGTGGCGGGAGGCCGCCCAGGGCAGAACCACCACCTCGCCCCTGACATCAACGCTCTCCCCTTCGTGGACCGGACCTTCCTCACCCAGGACCCGCACTTCGAGGCGGGGCGGTGGGAGGCCAACATGGTCGGTGCCCGTGGCTGTCCCTACGACTGCTCCTTCTGTGGTGCCGCAGTGTCGGCCAACCCGGACGTGACCATCCGCGTCCGCTCGGCGGAGAACGTGGTCACCGAAATGGAACACCTGCGCGCCGCACTCGACGTCACGGCGTTCCGATTCGTGGACGACCTCTTCCTCGGTGCCCGACGCGTCATCAACCAGATGATGGACGGGTTCACCTCTCACCGGGTCGGGGAGTGGGCGAGATGGGACGCCACCGGTCGTATCAACGTGCTCGCCCGTGAGAACGACGCCGCCCTTGACCGGCTTGTCGCCAACGGTCTGCGCGAGGTCGCGCTGGGAATCGAATCGGGCTCTGAACGGATGCTGGCCTATATCGACAAGCGCATCACCCGGGACATGATCCGCTCCACCGTCATCCGGCTCGTGAACCGCGGCATCCATGTGAAGGGCTACTTCATCCTCGGCTTCCCCGGTGAGGCTCGCACCGAGATGGGAGAGACCGTGGACCTGGTTCGCGAGTTGTGGGACCTGACCGCGACCGCCCCGGGCCGCTTCCGGTCCTCGGTGTTCGAGTTCCGCCCCTACCCGGGCACACCGGAGTGGACCCGGCTCATGGCCACCGGCCGCTTCACCCCCGCCCAGCTCCTGGACTACACCGCCGTCGATCTGACCGAACAAGGCGTTGACGAGGCCATGCGCCAGAGGGATGAGTTCAACTTCTCCTCCAACGTCCAGTTCGGTGAAGCCACAGTGGACGAAGTCCGTGCCGCACTGGTCGAACTGTCCCATGGTGAACACGAGCGAAGGACGGCGACAGTATGAAGACAGGATTGTTCGTGGCCTTCGACGGGCCCGGAGGCGCCGGGAAGTCCACCACGGTCGTCGCACTGGCCGAACGACTGGCCGCTGACGGGCTTCCGGTGACGGCGACCGCCCAGCCCTCTCAGGCGGCGATCGGGCAGCTCGCCCGCACCCGCACCCACGAATTCAGCGGGCCGACACTGGCCTGTCTGGTCACCGCGGACCGCTATCACCATCTGCACACCCTGATCCGGCCCGCGCTGGCCCGGGGCGAGCTCGTGCTGTGCGACCGCTACACCGCCTCCTCTCTCGTGCTCCAGGCCGGGCTGGACGAGGTGCCCGAGTCCTTCGTGCGTGAGCTCAACCGGTTCGCCGAACCACCCGATCTTCAGGTGGTCCTCACCGCTCCCGGCGAGGAACTACGTGCCCGGCTGGCGGTGCGCGGATCGCACGGCCGGTTCGAGGACGACCCGACCGGTGTCACACGGGAGATTGCCCTGTACGAGAGGCTCTCCGTCCAGCTCACCCGGGAAGGGCTCGTCGTGGAGGTGGTGGACACTTCACCAGGGGTGGAAGAGGTGGTGTCACACCTGGCCGGCCTCATCGGAGCGCTATGGTCGCAGGGCCGAGCCGCCGTCTGAGAGGACCACCGACCGTGCCACCGCCCTACACCAGCGTCGTCGACGTCCACGTCATCCTGCACCGAGAGGGCGAGATAGCGCTGCTGGAGCGGCAGAACACCGGGTACTGCGACGGAATGCTCACCGTGCCCGGTGGTCACCTGGAAGAAGGCGAGCCCGCCGACCAGGCCGCGACTCGGGAAGCAGGAGAGGAGGTCGGGGTCCTCATCGACCCCGGCCACCTCACCCTGGGTGCTGTGGTCCACCACCTCCAAGAGGCCGGACACGCACGGATGGGCCTGTTCTTCGTGGCCACCCGGTGGGAGGGCGAACCGCACAACGCCGAACCCGACAAGGCGGGAAAACTGGTGTGGGCGGATCCCCGGACTCTGCCGTCGAACACCATCGCCTACCCCGCAGCGGGCGTGCGGGCCTGGCTCGACGGGATCCGGTTCGTGCCGCACCACTGGTGAGGCCCTCAGGACGCCACGGCGCGCACGAGGGTGTCGTAGGTGTCGGTCGTGCGTTCCAAGGCCACATCGAGTCCACGTGCCCACGCGTCGAGTTCGGCCTGCACGGTCAGGCCGTCGCGATCGTCGTCGACCAGTAGTTCCAACTCGACGAACGCGCCGACGCCCTCGACCACGTCGACGCACACCCCTACCGGCCCGGCGGTGCCGGAGCGCCGGTGCTTCACGATGCGCACCGTGGGCTCGTAGCCCAGAACCAGCAGGGCGCCGTGCATCTGCTTGCGGTCGGCGACGACCGTCTCGTACTCGGCGCACTCCATGGAGTTGGCCAGTGGGGTCTTCGTCGTGAAGACGTGCACTCCGCCGCTCAGGGTCCGCAGTCGGGCGAAAGTGTGGCCGACCTTGCCCAGTGCGGGTTTCCACCCGGCAGGGGCGTAGGCCTGGTCGTCCTGGAGCATGGGGTCTCCCAGCTCGACTCCGGCGCTCTTGAGCGCCAGAAGAAGAGCTTCAAGATCCTGCACCCGATACTTCGTTTCGATCTCGCGCATCAGTAAGCCCCCGGTAACACACCGTTGTCACTGCTCTCAGGAGGGTACAGGCGCCACCTGTGCGGCGAGTTGTTTTCACGCAGTGGTCACGGCCCGGAAGCAGGGGACCCGTCGGCGGCGGCAGAAATGCAGGGGAGCCTCCGGGCGCACGGAACGACCACCTCCCCGAGGCGAACGGGTCCCCGCGCCGGGAGTCATCTGTCCCGCGGGTTCGTCAGTCGGCGGATGGGCTGTACGTGCGGCCGACCCGGCGGATCTCCTCCATCGGATACGGGGTCCGCCTGCTCCTGCTCCGGAACTCGCGGTTGAAGTCCGACATCACGGCGGCGACGGGCGCGTACCGGGCGATGACCCCTGCGGCCCCCTCGGGGATCCCGGTGGGGCGCCCGCCCTCCGCGTAGGAGCGCACCAGCTCCTGGCGGCCGTCACGGTCCTCCACCTGGAATCCGTACAGGGCGGTGACCAGCCAGTTCACCAGATACGTGGCGGTGTAACAGCGGTCGTAGGACTGATGCCGGTCGAAGGAGTCGGCCTCCTCCCGCGACAGCTCGAACCAGGAGGAGGTCACGAGGCCGTAGTCCGCGAAGTAGAGGCGCCGGCCGTCGGTGAGGATGTTCTCGAAGTGCGCGTCGAAGTGCAGGAGCCCCCGCGCGTTCATGAACGAGGTGGTGGCCTCCAGTTCCCGCTCCACCATGGCGCAGGCCCGGTCCACGGCCTCGTCGCCTGCTTCGACCTGGGCGCCCAGCCACTGGTGCAGGTTCTGCGGGATGTACTCCAGGAACAGCGCGACGCTCGCCGAGGACTGCCGGAGGGCCTCGATCCGGCGGCGCACCTGCGTTCCGCCGCCCCAGTAGGCGACAGCCCGTTCGACGTCGGCGAGTTCTGCGGGCAGGGGCGTCGAATCCGGCAGCACCCGCCAGTGGTACATCAGGGGGAAGCCCTCGTGCTCCGCCGTGAGCACCCAGTTCGTCGTCATGGTGTGCACGGCGAGCTCCCTCCAGGCCCCGAAGCCCGGACTGCCGATGGCGCCGGTGCCGTACTGGCAGAAGGCGGGCAGCTCGAACAGGTTCGCCGTGGACCGGACGTGCCCGGGCTGCCTCTCCAGGTCGGTGAGGGGCACCCGCTTCACGAAGACCGGGGTTCCGGCGATCTCCAGCAGGGCCGACGTCCCGCCGATGCCGGATCCGATCGGCACGGCCGTGTCCACGAGCTCGCGCAGGGCGCGATCGCTGTACAGGGCCAGGGAGGTGGAGACCGCGCCGTGGGCGGCGAGACGCGCACCGTGCGACATGTCAGGGTCTTTCACTGTTCCTCCACCTGGACTCCGGTCCCGCTCCTGTGACGGCTGCACGCTTGGACCGATCCGCACCCGAGTGTGACACGCAGCCCTTCGGTCCGGCTTCCGGGGCGGGAACGGGGTGTGGTTTCCCGGCCCGGGTCAGGATTGCGGAACCGCAGGTGCGGTGCGCTCTTCACTGGCATGCTGACCACGCAAGGTCACCAATGGGCTCGGAGAGTCACCATGAAGCGCATGTACGCCACTGCGGCACTGGCCACCGCCCTGCTCGCCGCCCTCGCCGTCCCGGCGCACGCCCAGGATCGTGCCGAGTACAACTGCACGCACATCTTCCCCCGGGGCGGCGACGTCCGGGCGACGGGCTGCATCGGCAACGGGGAAGGGGTCGGCTCCATCATCTCCCTGGCCAACAACGACGTGTTCGAGTGCCGGAACGTGGAGCTCGTCGACGCCAGCATCGTCGGCACCGCCTGCGAGAAGACCCCCTGGGACCACACGCCGCACAGTACCGACACCATGATGTGAGACGGGCCCCGTGGCGGACCGTGGCGGGGTCGGCCCCCTGGTCCGGAGGCCGACTTCTCCCGGCGGGACGGCCCCCGCGCGAGGGCGGCCCCCGGCCGACCGCGTGCGGCCCGTGCGCCCCCGGCTCGGACCGCCACTGACCTCTGAACCGTGAGCCGACGCCCCGTGGGCGTCGGCTCACAGTGCCGCCGGGCCGCCTGTTCCCGCCCCGGCGCTTCCCGGCTCAGCGCCTGGGCAGGGCGAAGGCGAGGAGGGCGAAGACGATGGCGAACACCGCCTGGACGAGCATGCAGACCGCGAGTGCCGTCACGTAGGCCTGCTCGACCGGGACGGTGGAGTCGGCCGTCGCAGCGCCCAGAAGCCCTCCGGCGACCGCGACTCCGAGCCCCATGGCGGCCTGCTGCGTGGTCTGGACGACCCCGGAGGCCGCTCCTGCCGAGGAGGGCGGAACGTCGGCGATCATCGCCCCGACCAGCGGCCCGAACATGAGCGCCTGGCCGAACCCGACGCCGACCAGCAGGGCGCCCAGCGTCCACCCGCTCATGCCCGGGCTCTGCACGAGCACCGATGTCGCGGTCACCACCAGCATCGCCGCCTGCGCGAACCCGCCGATCGTCAGCAGTCGGCGGAACCCGAAGCGGGGCGCCAGTTTTCCCGACCAGATCGACACGACCAGGAAGCACAGCGCGAACGGCAGCAGCACGACGGCCGCGCCCATCGGGGACCAGCCCAGGCCGGTCTGCGTGGACAGCGCGTAGAGGAACGTGAACGCGCCGAAGGCCGACTGGAGCAGGAGGGCCATGAGGAGGCCGAGTCGGTACGACCTCAGGTGCAGGAGCGGCGGAGGGACGAGCGGGACCAGGCCGCGGCGGTGCAGCCGGAGCTGCCGCGTCCAGAACGCCGCGAACGCCACCGGGCTGGCCGCCAGCAGAGCCCAGCACCACCCGGGCCAACCGAGCGCACCGCCCTGGGAGAAGGGGATCATCAGCGCGAGCAGTGCCGCCCCCAGCAGGGCGGTGCCGATCAGGTCCAGTGAACGGTCGCCCGGCGCGTCGGTGCTGGGCATCCAGCGCAGAGCGGCGAGGAACGCGGCGGCGCCCATGAGGACGCTCATCGCGAAGACCGTGCGCCAGGGGGAGCCGAGCAGGGGGACCGACAGCAGGACGCCCCCGAGGACCTGGCCCACCGCCGTGGCGCCGCCCGCGGTCGCCCCGAACAGGGCCACCGCCCGGGCGCGTTCGCGTCCGTGCGTGGAGGCCGTGATCGTCGCGAGCACCTGGGGCACCATCGCCGCCGCCGATACCCCGGTGAGCGCGCGGGCGACGATCAGCACGGCAATCGTCGGCGCGAGGGTCGCCATCAGCGAGAACGCGGTGAATCCGGCCATGCCGACCAGGAAGAGCCGCCGCCTGCCGTACAGGTCGCCCAGACGTCCGCCGACGACCATCGGCGCGGCGAACCCCAGGGAGTAGACCGACACCACCAGCGACTGCTCGGACGCCGAAGCCTGTAGCGACGTGCCGATGCTCGGTACGGCGATGCCCGCCGCGGCGAAGCTCACCACCGACAGCAACAGGGCGGACAGCGCGGTCAGGAGGCCAGCCGTGCCCAGCATCGCGGGCGGCACTCCTTCCGTGGTCACTGACGGGGTCGGCGTGGCGCTGCGGGTCTCGTGGTCACCCTCGACCTGCGGGGAGGGTGTCTGCGTTTTCGGTTCTCTGGTCACGCCCCGACCCTGGCAGCGGCGTCATCCTGGTACCAGGAGCCTGTTTATGGGGGTACTGACCGAACCTGGCTACCGGTCCGCAGGTGAGGCATGGTGGAGGCATGACAAGTCCCCGGCCCCCGGCGATCAGGCGCGAGCTCGGCGCCTTCCTGCGCACCCGACGCGAGCGGCTCACCCCGGAACAGGTGGGGCTTCCCGCCACCGGACGCCGCCGCACGCCCGGCCTGCGACGTGAGGAAGTCGCGGTGCTCGCCGGAGTGGGCGTCACCTGGTACACCTGGCTGGAGCAGGGGCGGCCGATCAACGTCAGCACCCAGGTCCTGACTGCGGTCGGCAGAGCCCTCCACCTGGACGCCACCGAGAAGCGGCACCTGGAACGCCTCGCCGGTGTGCACTCCCGGTCGACCCCGCCGTCGGCGCTCGACGCGTCGCTGTTGGCGGCGTACCAGCCGGTGCTGGACAAACTCGATCCCTATCCCGCGTGCTTGCAGACCAGCGTGTTCGACGTGGTGGCCTACAACCTCTCCTACCGCTTCCTGTTCACGGACATGGACCGGATACCGCCCGCCGAGCGGAATTGCGCGCTGCAGTTCTTCACCAACGCGGACTGGCGCAGCCGCTATGTCGACGACGACATCGTCGCCGCCCGGATGGTCGCACAGCTGCGCGCGGTCGCCGGCACCGACGCAGGCCGCACCGCGAGTACGACGGTCGAAGAGCTGCAGCAGCGGTCGGAGGAGTTCTCACAGCTGTGGGACCGGCACGACGTCATGCTCCAGCACCTGGAGACCAAGCGGCTGAACAGTCCGCTTGTCGGTTTGCTGCAACTCAATTTCGTCTCGACCAACGTCGCGGAGACCGGTCACCGGCTGACCGTGATGACACCGGCCGACGAGACCACCTCGCAGCGCCTTCTCCAGCTGTCGGAAGTGAACATCGACGCCCCTGCACGCGGGTGACGGCGGCGACCGACCTGCGGTGAAGCGGGCTGAACCCGCCGAACAGAACCGGTCCCGCCCATGACGCCCGGGCGGGACCGGTTCTGTTCTCGGTGACTACCGGCTGCGCACTGCGGCGAGCAGTGCGGTCCACTCGGGGGCCGGGGCCGACAGGTGGCCGAGCGGTCGATTCTGGGTGTCGCGCACCAGTGTTTCGGCTCCTTCGGAGACCTCGACACAGTGGGACCCTGACGTGCTGTAGCTGGACTTGTGCCAGGTCTCGGTCATCAGGCGATGCTGGCTCGAAGAACGTGCGGCCATCGCGTGCCACCACTCTCAGCTTGCTTCAGCGATAACACCCGGTTCCTACCCCATGACGGGACCAAGGATCGTGAATCGACGCAGTTCGGGTGGCCTGGTTCGGTCACCGCGCCGTGTGAGGTCTTCGGTCCTGGTGAAGCACCCTGCCCCGGGGTAGCCTGAAGCCGCTGAACAGAACCGGTCCCGCCCATTACGCCTGGGCGGGACCGGTTCTGTTCTCGGTGGCTACTGGCCGCGCACCGCCGCCAGCAGGGCGGTCCACTCAGGGGCCGGGGCCGACAGGTGGCCGAGCGGTCGATTCTGGGTGTCGCGCACCAGGACCGTGGCCTGGTCACTGCGTGTCTCCACGCAGTGCCCCCCTTCGCCGTTGCTGTAGGTGGACTTGTTCCAGTCCTCAGTCATCATGTGATGCTGCCTCGTATCTCTTCCATGCGGAGTCGTGACGCGGCCACCGGAAGGGCGGCGCCCCTGAGCTCTGCGAATACCCGCTCGTAGCTTGCCACAACGTCAGGCTGCTTAAGTGACAGGCCGGTTCTCTGGCTTTCGATGTACACGAACTCACCAGAACCAGGAACCTTCATTAGCGTAAAGGACCCGCCCAGACCATGATGTTCCTCCGTATCGATCGGCACGATCTGGAGGGTGGTACGCGGGTGGCAAGAGAGCTCAAGGAGATGTTCGATCTGTGCCCGCATCACATCGGGGTCGCGGAACCGCCTACGCAGCACCACCTCGTCCAGAACCAGGATGAGGGTCGGCGGGTGTGATCGGCCAAGCACCTTCTGCCGGAGTTGTCGGGCCTTGACGATCTGTTCGATCTCCTCAGGGCTGGCCTCAGGCAACGACAGTCTACTGATGGCTCGGACGTACTGCTCCACCTGAAACAGGCCCGGGACCAAGCCGAGCGAGTAGTCCCGGATGACACTGGCGGACTGTTCAGCCTCGGCGGCTTCCCGGAAATACGCGGTCATCCCGACACCAGAGAAAGCCGCGTCCCAGAAGTCCACAAGGGCTCCACGAGCGGCAAGCGCGTTGTCCAGGCGCACCACTACGTCACGCCGCGTCCCCTTTTTCCCCTGCTCGATATCACTGATCAGACTCTGTGACACCATCGCGGCAGCGGCAAGTTCCTGCTGCGAGAGGCCTGCCTGACCTCGGGATTTCCTGAGCAACTTCCCGAAGCGACGCCCCGCTTCCGCCTGCCCCTCACCTGAGGCTTTCACTCCCACCACCCACTTACCTCAAAGTATCACCAGCGATAGAAGTTTTACCTTCTTGGGTGATAATCCTAGACTGAACTGGGCTTCCGTTGGCAAGGTCTGTGGTGAAGCAGTTACAGAAAGCTCCCCACATGAACCAGGTGGGAGTTATAACCATTTTGTCCACTTTATAAGCATTGGGACAAAACGGTTAAAAACCAGAACACAAAGAGCCTCGGCGGCCGAAGTAGAGAGCGGCCGCCGAGGCAAATGTCCCACCTGTCCCGCAAAGACAAGAGGTGAGACGATTGCAGCCTACCGCCACCCCGGCACCGAATCCAGATCCCGCGTCCGGGCCCGCTGTCCCCTACCCGCACCGGATCGGGTTCACCGAGCCCCACCGGCACGGCATCCTTCTCGGCCACGAGCGCGACTACACCGCCCTGACCAACTGGGTGCACACCGTGGTCCCCCGCCGTTCCAGGCGCAACGCCCTCCAGGTCGCGCGAGCCCTGGTGTCGAACGCGCACCGGCACACCCGCTCCGGGGACCCCGGCGGGACAGTGCGGGTGGTCATCGACGTCAACCCGTTCCTGATCACCGTCGCCGTGACCGACGGCGGCCCCCTGGGCGGCACCGCCGTCCCCTGTCCGCGCCCGGGCGACGCCCACCGCTCCCCGCTTCCCGGCCTCCACCTGGTGGACCACCTCGCCGTGTACTGGGACTGGGAATGGGAGTGGAAGGGCACCGCCCTGGGCCCCCTGACCGTACGCGCGGTCATCGAGAACCCCTGACCTGCGGGACACCGTTCCCGGCCGGAGAGCGCCCCCTCCCCCGGCCGGGAACCCGTCCCCCTCGCACCACACGCCTCCGGGCCGTACACCCGGGGGTTCCCCGCCCGATGGAACACCACCACCGGGCCGCGGGGCCGCCGCCATAAGGGGGGCCGGCGGCCCCGCTCCTCAGTCCCGGGGCCGGTCGTACTTCCCCGGACCGGCCCCGGCCCCCGTCTCACCTGCCATCAACCACCCACAACCGACAAACACACGCTGACGGAGAACCACGTGCCCACCGCACCCCTGCCCGACCTGGTCGAGAACGCCGACGCCCTGCTCACCCCCGGCGAGGTCGCCCGCCTGTTCCGCGTGGACCCCAAGACCGTCACACGCTGGGAAAAGGACGGCCGCCTCGCCTCGGTCAAGACCCTCGGCGGGCACCGCCGCTACCCCCAGACCCAGATCAACGCCCTGCTCACCACCCCCGGCACCGGCACCGGCGACGGCGCCGTCCTGGTGGCCCTGGAAGAGGTCCGCGACCTTGCCACCGCCCACGGCGACCTCACCGCCGCCGCCCGCATCAGCGACCTCATCACCACCCTGCGCACCCAGCCGCACCAGCCCTGAGAAGGGAGGGACCAGGGTGAACGCGCCCTCCAGCGACGGGACCCCGCTCCTGCGCCCCTACACCGAGCACGCCGAACACCATGCCCACACGGCGATGCGCGAGCGGGAGCGGGCGGCGGCCGACGCCGCCGCGGGACTGGCGCGCCTGGCCCAGATCGCCGCCCAGCAACAGGTCGCCGCGGCCCAGGCCCGCCTGGACGCCGCCCGCGCACAGGTGGACGCCGCCGACACCGCCTGTCTGGGCGCCGCGATCCGCCACTGGCACCACCACCGCACCGCGACGCCCCCGGACGGGTGAAGCGCGCGCCGCGCCCACGCGTCATCGGTCCTCCCCCGCGACGGGAGGAGGACCGGTGACGAGGTCACTCGATCTCACGCGGGCCGTGCCGAAGGGGCGAAACACCCTGCGAGGAGCGCTATCGTCCGGGGGGACACCCCCGCACCGCCGCGCGCTTCGTCGTGCGCGGCACACAGAAGGAAGACCGGCTTGCACACGAGCACCATGCCTCCCAGGGCCCCGCGCCCCGACCGCGGTGGCGGCATGCCGCCCTGGCTCCCCCGGGCCATGATGCTGGCCATGTGGATCGTCACGGCGTTCGGCATCGCCCTGTGGCTGTTCCTGCGGTTGCAGAACCTCATCGTGCTGCTGCTGATCTCGCTGTTCCTGGCGCTCGCGCTGGAACCCGCCGTCAACTGGCTCCACCGGCACCGCTGGCCGCGCGGTCCCGCGACCGGGGCCGTGATGCTCCTGGTCATGGCGCTGGTCGTGGCGTTCTTCAGCCTGCTCGGGTCCATGCTCGTCGGTCAGGTCCTGGCCTTCGCCGCCGAGGTGCCGGCGATGATCCGCGCCGCGCTGCACTGGGTCAACACCACGTTCGACACCACCTACTCGCCCACGACCCTGCTCAACGAGATCTCCAGCGCCAGCGGGGTCGTCGAGCAGTACGCCTCCGCGATCGCCGACAACGTCTGGGGGGCCGGGACGACCGTCATGGCCCTGCTCTTCAACGGCCTGGCGATCGCGCTCTTCACCTTCTACCTGTGCGCCGACGGGCCGCGCTTCCGCCGCGTGATCTGCTCGGTGCTGCCGCCCCGCACGCAGCGCGAGACGCTGCGCGCCTGGGAGATCGCCATCGAGAAGACCGGCGGCTACCTGTACTCGCGGGCGCTCCTGGCACTGGTCTGCGCCGGTGCGCACTACGCCGTGCTGGTCGTGCTGGACATCCCCTTCGCGTTCGCGCTGGCGCTGTGGGTGGGCGTGCTGTCGCAGTTCATCCCCACGGTCGGCACCTACATCGGCGGAGCGGTCCCCGTGCTCGTGGCCCTGCTGGTCGGGGTCTGGCCGGCGGTGTGGGTGCTGGTGTTCGTGATCGTCTATCAGCAGTTCGAGAACTACCTGCTCCAGCCACGCATCACCGCCAAGACCCTGGACATGCACCCGGCGGTGGCCTTCGGCTCGGTCCTGGCGGGCGTGGCCATCCTGGGAGCGCCCGGCGCGCTGCTCGCGCTGCCGATGGGCGCGAGCCTCCAGGCCTTCCTGAGCACCTACATCCGCCGGTACGAGGTGGAGGAGCACCACCTGCTCTCGGCGGCCAGGGCCGGAGAGGGACCCGCGGCGGACACCGGGGAGGCCGGGAACGGCGGCGCGGCACCCGGGGACGACAGCGGACCCGGCGAGGACAGCGGTACCCGCGAGGGCGGCGACACCGGCCCGGGCGGTGGCGGGACCGCGACGGGGACCGGCGGGCGCACCGGGTCCACCCCGCCTCCCCAGGACTGACCAGCGGGACGCGGGCGGGGCCGGGGCTACGGCCTCCCCGGCGGGGAGCCGGTCCGGCACCGCGCGGGGTCCCCGGACCGGGACGCCCGGCGGGGCGGGACGTCCCGCCCCGCCGGTCCCGTCAGTTCTCCGCGGCCAGGCCAGAGGGCTCCAGCACGTGGTGGCGTCCGAGGGGGAGCATGAGGGGCCTGCCCGTGGTCGGGTCGGGGATGACCCGGCTCTCCAGGCCGAACACCGCGCGCACGCTGTCCTCGGTGAGCACCTGTGCGGGCTCGCCCATGGCGTGCAGCCGCCCGTCAGCGAGCGCGATCAGCTGGTCGGCGTAGCGGGCGGCGAGGTTGAGGTCGTGCAGGACCATGACGATGGTCGTGCCGCGTTCCCGGTTGAGGTCGGTGAGCAGGTCGAGCACCTCGACCTGGTGGCTCACGTCGAGGAACGTCGTGGGTTCGTCGAGCAGCAGCAGGTCGGTCTGCTGGGCGAGCGCCATGGCGATCCACACCCGCTGGCGCTGGCCGCCGGAGAGCTCGTCGACCGACCTCTCGGCCAGGTCGGAGGTGTGCGTCGCCTCCAGCGCCGCCGCCACCGCGGCGTCGTCCTCCCGGCTCCAGCGGGTGAACATCCCCTGGTGGGGGTGGCGTCCTCGGCCCACGAGGTCCGCGACGGTGATCCCCTCGGGGGCGATCGGCGACTGGGGCAGCAGGCCCATGGTGCGCGCCAGCTCCTTGGCGGGCGTGCGGTGCACCTCCTTGCCGTCGAGGACCACCCGCCCCTTCCTGGGGGCGAGGAGGCGCGACATCGACCGCAGGAGCGTGGACTTCCCGCAGGCGTTCGCCCCGACGATCACCGTGATGCCGCCCGGCCGCACGGCGAGGTCGAGGGATTCGATGACCACCCGGTCTCCGTAGCCGAGCGCGAGGTCCTGGACCTCCAGGGAGTGTTTCGCGGTCACAGGGAGCCTCCGGCGCGGTTGGTGCGGACGATCAGGTAGACGAGGTAGGGCGCGCCGAGCACGCCGGTGACGACGCCGACCGGGAAGCGCGTCCCGAAGGCGTACTGGCCGACGAGGTCCGCGACCAGGACCAGGAGCGCGCCCACGAGGGCCGACGGCACCAGGAGCGAGCCGCCGGGCCCCACGATGCGTGCGGCGATGGGCCCGGACAGGAACGCGACGAACGCGATCGGCCCGGCCGCGGCGGTCGCGAAGGCGATGAGGCCGACGGCGGCGACGATGACGATCACCCGTGTGCGCTCGACGCGCACCCCGAGCGCGGAGGCGGTGTCGTCCCCAAGCTGCATCGCCGAGAGGTTGCGGGACTGGCTCAGCAGGAGGGGCGCCAGGACCGCCAGGGCCAGCAGGACCGGCACCGTCTCGGTCCAGGTCGAGCCGTTGAGGCTGCCCGTCAGCCAGCGCATGGCCTCCTGGAGGTCCCATTCGGCCGCCTGGGAGAGGACGTAGCTGGTGAGGCTGTCGAGCATCGCGGCGATGCCGATGCCGATGAGGATCAGGCGGGTTCCGGCGACCCCGCCGCGGAACGCGAGGGCGTAGATGAGCAGGGCGACGGCGAGTCCGGCGGTGATCGCGACGGCGGACACCCCGGTCCGGCCCAGGGAGAGCACCACGATGGCGAAGGCCGCCGCCGCACTCGCCCCGGAGCTGATCCCGATGATGTCGGGGCTCGCCAGGGGGTTGCGCAGCATGGTCTGGAAGGTGACGCCGCCGATGCCGAAGCACAGCCCGGCCGCGACCGCCAGCACCGCCCGGGGCAGGCGCAGCGTGCCCACGGTGAACGACGCGCCGGGCACCTGCTCGCCCAGGATCACGGCGACGACGTCGGCGGGCGGGTAGAACGTCCGGCCCACCATGAGACTGGTGGCGAACACGGCGGCGATGAGGACCGCGAGCACCGCGACGACGGCGCCCCGCCTGGCGGTGCGCCGGACCCGGCCGCGGGTGACGGCCTCGACGCCGAGGGGTCGGATGGCGGTTTCCGCGCTCACAGGGCACGCACTTTCTGCCGACGGACGATGTAGATGAAGACCGGTGCGCCGATCAGCGCCGTCACGATGCCCACCTCGACCTCGGCCGGACGGGCCACGACGCGGCCGACGACGTCGGCGACGGTGAGCAGCGCCGCGCCGAGCAGGGCGGAGAACGGCAGCAGCCACCGGTGGTCCACGCCGATCAGCAGACGGCACATGTGCGGCACGACGAGGCCCACGAACATGATGGGGCCGGCGACCGCGGTGGCCGCGCCGCACAGCAGCACGGCGCCGAGCGCGGCGGTCGCGCGCACGACGGCGACGCGCTCGCCGAGGCCGGCCGCCAGGTCGTCGCCCAGGGCGAGGGAGTTGAGGGCACGCGCCGACATCAGGCTGAGGACGAGCCCCACGGCGAGGAAGGGCAGGACGCGGAGGACGCCGTCGAAGGACGCGCCGCCGACGCCGCCGATCTGCCACATCCGGAAGCTTCCGGCCATGTCGTTGCGCGGCATCACCACGGCGGTCACGAGCGAGGAGAACGCCGCCGAGGTGGCGGCGCCCGCGAGCGCGAGCTTCAGGGGCGTGGCCCCGCCCCGGCCGAGCGAGCCGACGGTGTACACGAAGACGGCCGCGGCGGCGGCCCCGCCGATCGCCACCCAGATGTAGCCGCTCGGGGACGTCAGGCCGAAGAAGACCATGCCGCAGACCACGGCGAGGGAGGCGCCCATGTTCACGCCCAGGATGCCCGGGTCGGCGAGGGGGTTGCGGGTCACGCCCTGCATGACCGCCCCGGACAGGCCGAGGGCGGCGCCGACGAGCACCGCGAGGAGGGTGCGCGGCACCCGCTTGGTGACGGCGGCCTGCTCGATCGTCTCGTCCGCGCCGCCCAGGGCGGCGACGACGTCGGCGAGGCCGACGATGCGGGAGCCCCAGGCGACGGAGGCCAGCATGGCCGCCGCGAGCACGGCGAGGGCGAGGAGCAGCCAGAGCGAACGCGCCCGCACCGGGCGCCGCTCGGTGCCGGCGTCCGGTGCGGGACGGGTGACGACCATCGTCACTGGACCTTGTCGGCGGCCTCGGCGAGCGCGGCGACGTAGTCTTCGAGCACCCACGAGATCGACAGCGGGGTCGGGTTCGCGGCGGTGGCCAGGGGGGAGCTGCCGGGCAGGAGGTAGACCGAGTCGCGCTCCACGGCGGGCATCTTGGAGAGCAGCGGGTCGCTCTGGAGGAGCTCCAGCAGCTCGCCGGTGTCGTCGCCGTAGCCGGTGATGATGTCGACGTCGTCGAAGGCGTCGATCTGCTCGGTGCTCTGGGAGAGGGAGAACTGGTCGGTGCCGGCGGAGAGCTCCGCGATGCTCCCGGGGGTCTCCAGGCCCAGGTCCTCGAAGAAGAGGGTCCGGGTGTCGTGGGTGGTGTAGAAGCCGATCTGGCTGACGTCCGTCGGGTCGACGTGGGTCATGAACATGGCCGACTTGCCCTCGAGCTGCGGGTACTCGGCGACGACGTCGGCGATCTCCTGCTCCAGGTCGGCGATGAGCTGGTCGCCCTCCTCGGCCAGGCCGATGGCCTGGCTGTTGAGCCGGATGATGTCGCGCCACGACGTGGCCCAGGGGCCCTCGGGGTAGGCGACGACGGGGGCGATGTCGCTCAGCGTGTCGTAGTCCTCCTGGGTGAGCCCGGAGTAGGAGGCGAGGATGACGTCGGGCTGGGTGTCGGCGACGGCCTCGAAGTCGATGCCGTCGTTCTCGTCGAAGAGCACCGGCGTCTCGGCGCCGAGCTCGTCGAGCTTCTCGTCGACCCAGGGGAGGACGCCGTCATCGTCGTCGTCGCCGAAGTTGGCCTCGGCCATGCCGACGGGGACGACGCCGAGCGCCAGCGGGACCTCGTGGTTGGCCCAGTTCACGGAGGCGACCCGCTCGGGCTGCTCCTCGATGGTGGTGGTGCCGAGGGCGTGCTCGATGACGATCGGGTACTCGCCGGACCCGCCTTCGGCGGCGGCCTCCTCTTCTTCCGGCTGGGCGCCGCAGGCGGCGAGGGTGAGGACGGTGACTGCGGCAGCGGTCAGTGCCGTGAACCGGTGGGAGCGCATCAGGGTACATCCACTCTTGGAGGAATGAGGGTAGGCTCGCCTAAATTAGCAGAACCTCAATCCTCCCAAAACGGAGGTAGGCGGATAAACCTCCCACCCCCGGGACGCAGGCCCCGGGATCCGCCCCCGGTGGCGGATCGGGGCCGCACGTTCCGGGCACGGAGGGCGCGGGGGCAGGGGGACACGGGAGCGCGGGAGCACGGGGGCGCGGGTAAGGTCTCGGCCAGGTCCCCGAGCGCCGTGTTCCCTCCGGTCCGCGGAAGCATGTCCCGGGGCCGGGAGTCCCCGAACCGACCGGCGGGACACCGGTTCCCGGACCGACCGGCGGGGACGGCATGCGGGACGGGTGCTGCGGCCCCGGGCACGGTCCGGAGGAAGGGGTTCGATGGGTCACCGGCATGCACTGCCCCTGGTCTTCGCCGGGGGCGTGCTCGGCACGGGCCTGCGCCACCTGGCGGGGGTCGCCGGAGAGGCGTTCGACGCGGGGATCCTGGCCACACTGGCGGTCAACGTCGCCGGGGCCTTCCTGCTCGGCCTGCTGCTCCAGACCCTGTCCTCGCGCGGGCCGGAGACGCCGGCCGTCGCACGGGTGCGGCTGTTCCTCGGCACCGGCGTGCTCGGATCGTTCACCACCTACAGCGCCCTGGCCGTCGAGACCGTCTCCCTCTCGGCGCAGCCGGGACCGGCCGCCGCCGCGGCGTACACGGCGGCGAGCATCGTCCTGGGGCTGCTCGCCGCACTGGCCGGGATCCTGGCGGCCGGCGGCGGCCGGTCCCCCGCGACGTGCTCCCGCCCCGACGGGGAGCCGCGGTGACGGGGGTCCTGATCGCCCTGTGCGGGGGGCTGGGCGCGGCGGTCCGCTTCCTGGTGGACGGCGCCGTCCGCGACCGGTGGACCACGACGCTGCCCTGGGCCACCCTGGTCGTCAACACCAGCGGCTCGCTCCTCCTGGGGGCCCTCACCGGGGCGGTGGTGTTCCACGGGGCCGCGCCCGCGTGGACGGGCCCGGCCGGGGCGGGCTTCTGCGGCGGCTACACCACCTTCAGCACCGCCATGGTGGAGACGGTCCACCTGGCGCAGCACCGGGGCCGGCCGCACGCGCTCGCCAACATCGCCCTGACGGCCGTCGTGCCCGTACTCGCGGCGGCGGCCGGGTTCGGGGCCGCCGCGCTGGTGTGAAAAGCAGCCCGCGCCGCCGCCCGGCCGCGCCCGTGCGCCCGGGGCCGCGGCGGCACGACCGCCGCGGCCCCGTAGCCGGTCACCTCACGCGCCCCCGGCGGCCGACCGCTCCGCGATCCGGGCCGCGGAGGCCCCGGGCCGCAGGTCCAGCTGCTCCCAGGAGGCCGTGTCCCGCCGGAGCTGCCGGTCGTGGGTGGCGATCACCACGGCCGCCCCGGTGGAGCCGAGCCCCTCGGTGAGCTCCTCCACCAGGGCGATCGAGAGGTGGTTCGTCGGCTCGTCCAGCAGCAGCACGTCGGGGCGCGACGCCAGCGCCACCGCCAGGTCGAGCCGCCGCTGCTGGCCCATGGACAGCTCGCGCAGCGGCCGTGCGGTGTCCCGGGCCGGGAGCAGGCCGAGGGCGGAGAGGGGGACCGCCTCCCCCTCCGCCAGGGTGCCCGAGCCGACGAGCCGTGCCACGTGGGCGGAGTACACCTCGTGGGCACGGCGCGCGCCCGCGCGCGGCGACTCCTGGGCCAGCAGGCGCACCCGGGCCGTGCGCGCGGTCCGCACGCCTCCCCCGGTCGGCTCGACGAGCCCCGCCAGCACCGACAGGAGCGTCGACTTGCCCGCCCCGTTGGCCCCGGTGACCACGACCCGGTCGCCGGAACGGAGCGTGAGCGAGACCGGCCGGTCCAGGCGCCCCGCCACGGTGACCCCCTCGGCCGCGACCAGGTCCGTCCCGGGCCGCGCCCGCAGCTCCGGCATGCGGAACCGCAGCGGGGGCGGGGGCACGGTGAGCGCGTGCTCCTCCAGGTCCTCGCGCCGCCGGTGGACGGCGCGCACGAGTGCGGGCGCCCGGGTGGCCCGCTGGTGCTTGCCGGTCCCCTTCTCCGGGCGCCACCCGCTGACGAGCCGGTTCTGCGCCGCCGACAGGTCCTGGGTCAGGCGGGCGTGCTCGGCCTGCTGCTGCTCGTACTCGGCCGCCCAGCGCTCCCGCTCCGCGCGCCGGCCCTCCTGGTACCCGGCGAAGCCCCCGCCGTAGACGCGGGGTTCGCCGTCGCGGCTCGGGTCGAGGTCGAGCATCGTCGTGGCCACGTCCGAGAGCAGGGCGCGGTCGTGGCTGACGAGCGCCACCCCGTTGTGGTGGCCGCGCAGCCGCTCGGTCAGGAAGTCCAGGCCGGCGGCGTCGAGGTGGTTCGTGGGCTCGTCGAGCAGCAGGAAGTCGTGCGAGGCGCCCAGCAGGCACGCCAGCCGCACGCGGTAGCGCTGCCCGACCGACAGCCGCTCCAGGGGGCGCGACCGGTCGGTGACGGCCCCCAGGTTCTCCAGGGCCAGGTCGACGCGCCGGTCGGCGTCCCAGGCGTCCAGCGCCTCCGCGGCGTCCAGGGCCGCCGCGTACTCCTCGGCGGCGCCGGGGAGCCCGTCGGCCAGCGCCGCGGCGCTCGCGTCGAGCGCGGCCAGTGCGGTCCGCGCGGCGGCGAGTTCGACGTCGACCAGGTCGCCGACGGTCCGGCCGCCGTCCGCCTCCATCTCCTGTTCGGCGACGCCGACCGTGCCCACACGCCGGACGGTTCCGGCGTCGGGCGCGAGCGTCCCGGCGAGGACGTGCAGCAGCGTGGACTTGCCGCGTCCGTTCTCGCCGACGATCCCCCACCGCGATCGCGGGGTGAGGGCCATGTCGACGCCGGACAGGACCGTGCGCCCGCCGCGGTCGACGCGTACTCCGGACAGGGTGATCTGCGCCCGCTCGCCTGCGGGCAGGCCGGACACGGGGTTGGCGGTGGTCATTCTCTCCTCCGAACAGAGCTCCGCCCCGGCGGTGGACGCGAGGGGTGCGGGAGCTCTCCGAGCTGACGGGACGACCCCTTCGGGGGTCATGGCAGACGTCGCGGGCCCGCGGCCACAGCGGCTGTGGGGCGGGCGCTCGGAATGCGCTCAGAGGTAGAGAGGTAGATGCACGTTGCCCATGGTAGTCACCGTGCGAATCTGTGGCCAGGGGTTTTCCGGCGGGCCCGGCCGGTCGGCCGTTCGCTCCGCCGGACGGGGGACGCCTCCGGGGGCGCACGGCGCCGCCGCCGGGAGCCGTCCCCCGTGGACCGCTCCCGGCGGCGGGCCTCCCCTCCGCTCCGCGTCCCCGGCCGGGGCGGCGACCATGCGCGTTCCCCCGTCAGGCAGGGGCGCGGCCCCGGCCGGGGGCCGGGGCCGCGGGAGGGGGCGGTGTCAGGGACAGCAGGAGCATCCGGGGGCGCATCCGCACCCGTCGGTCCCATCGGTCCCGGCGTCGGCTGCGCCGGGCGCGGTGAGGGCGATCCCGGCCGGGGCGCAGCAGGCGTCCCCGCGCCAGGCCTCCCGCCCCTCCTTGACCGCCAGCACTGCGATGAGCAGCGCCACCACCGGGTCGGCCCAGGCCCACCCGAACAGGGCGTTGACCCCCAGCCCGACCAGGAGGGCGGCCGACAGGTAGGTGCACAGCAGCGTCTGCTTGGAGTCGGCCACCGCCGTGGCCGAGCCCAGCTCCCGGCCCGCGCGGCGCTGGGCCAGGGACAGGAACGGCATGATCGCCACCGACAGGGCGGCCAGCACGATCCCCACGGTGGAGGGGGCCGCCTCGGTCCCGCCGAGCAGGGAGCGCAGGGCCTCGACGGTGACGTAGGCGGCCAGGGCGAAGAAGGCCACCGCGATGACGCGCAGCGCCCGCTTCTCCCGCGCCTGGCGCACGCCGGGGTCGCGGGCGGAGAACTGCCAGGCGACCGCCAGGGCGGAGGAGACCTCGATGAGCGAGTCCAGGCCGAAGCCGATCAGGGCGGCCGAGGAGGCGAGGTTGCCCGCGGTGATGGCCACGACGGCCTCGACGAGGTTGTAGGCGATCGTCACGGCGACCAGCAGGCGCACCCGCCGGGTCAGGACGGCGCGGCGGTCCTCGCCCGGAGGCGCGGTGAGGGGGTGCGCCATCAGCAGCAGCCCTTCTCGTCGGCGTCCACGCAGGCGGCGTCGGTCTGCACGGCCAGCACGGCCTGGCGCAGGTCGTCCAGGGCGTGTCCGAGGCGGGCGTCGGCCAGTTCGTAGCGCACCCGCCGCCCCACGGGCACGGCCACGACCAGGCCGCAGTCGCGCAGGCAGCCCAGGTGGTTGGACAGGCGGGTGCGGCTGATGCCGAGGGTCTCGGCCAGGTCTGCGGGGTGGGCGGGGCTCTCGCGCAGGGCCAGCAGGACCCGGCAGCGGAGGGGGTCGGCCAGGGCCCGGCCGAACCGGGCCAGGGCGTCGATGTCGGTGGCGAGGGAGATCATGCCCTGACGATACACAAAATCCTGGATTCAGGAAACCATGAATACTGACTTGTGCGCACAGGCCGCCCTCCGGCCGGGGCGGGCGGGTGGCCGCCCCGGCCGGGGGGGGGCGTGTCCGTGGGCGCCCGGACGCCGACAACGGCTGGGGGACAGGGGATACGGGCCGCCTCCCCGGTCGCG
>NZ_JBEXSY010000022.1:0-107602 GCF_040613895.1 Nocardiopsis sp. NPDC006198
GGGGGGGGGGGCGTGCTCCCCCCCCCCCCCCCCGGGGGCGCGCCGGGCCCGGCCCCCCCGGGGGGGCCCCCGTCGCCGTCGCGAGGTTCCTGGGCCGTGGTCCGCGGGTCATTCCGGGCTCGCGGTGATCGGCGCAAGCGCCGAGCCGACCGAAAGCACCCACGGACCACGCCCTAGGGCCTGTTTTTTAGAAGTGGGTGTGTGGCAGGGCCTGTTCTGGCACTGTGGATGGCGTGCCCGGACGTCATGAACTCTCCGATGCCGAGTGGGCCCTGCTCGTCCCTCTCATGCCCGCCGACCCGCGCAAGGGCAAGAAGTGGGCCGACCACCGCCGCATCATCAACGGCATCCTGTTCCGCGCCCGCACCGGCATCCCCTGGCGGGACCTGCCCGAACGCTACGGCCCCTGGGAAACCGTCGCGGGCCGTCACCGCCGCTGGTCCCTCGATGGCACCTGGCAACGCATCGCCGACCGGCTGCGCATCGACGCCGACAGCGGTGAGGAACTCATCGTGGGGATCGACTCCACCACGGTGCGGGCCCACCAGCACGCCGCCGGAGCGGCGAAAAAGGGGAGATAGCGCGGGACGAACCGGACGGGGCTGAGGCCCTGGGACGCTCCCGGGGCGGGCTGACCACCAAACTCCACCTACTCGCCGATCAGCATCGGCGGCCCCTGGTGCTGGCAACCAGCCCTGGCCAGCGCGGGGACAGTGTGATGTTCGAGCCGTTGATGGCCGCGTTGCGGTTGCCCCGCCGGGTGGGCAGGCCCCGGACCCGCCCGGACCGTGTGCTGGGCGACAAGGCCTACTCCAGCCGGGCGAACCGGGATCACCTCAGGCGTCGCAAGATCAAGGCGACCATCGCCCAGCCCAAGGACCAGCGTGAGAACCGCCGCCGTAAGGGATCGGCTGGCGGTAGGCCCCCGGTCTTCGACCGGGAGGCCTACCGGGGCCGCAACACCGTGGAGCGGTGTATCAACCTGCTCAAGCAGAACCGGGCGGTCGCGACCCGCTACGACAAGCGGGCCACGATCTTCGACGGGACCGTGTTGGTGGCCTCGATCCGGATCTGGCTCCGAGACCTCACCCGTCTAAAAAACAGTGCCTAGTGGGCGATCGGAGCGCCCTCCGAGGTGCCCGACTCGACGCGGCGCACGAAGAAGGTCGCCGCGAAGGCCAGGACCGAGATCGTGGCCCCGAGGAGGAAGGCGACGTGGATGCCGCCGGCCTGGGCGCTGATCTCGGGGAGGCCGTCGGTGAGCAGGCTCGCCGAGCTGGCGGACATGACCGCGATGAACGTGGCGGTGCCCGCCGCGCCCGCGACCTGCTGCACCGTGCCGACCACGGCGCTGCCGTGCGAGTAGAGCTCGGGCTTGAGCGACCCGAGCGCGCCGGTGAGCAGCGGGGTGAACATGAAGCCCAGTCCGGCGCTCAGCAGGACGTGCGTGGCGACCACGAAGCCCAGCGGTGTCTCGGTGCCGAACAGCGTCATCGTCCAGAGCACCAGCGAGACGACCGCCGCGCCCGGGATGACCAGCGGGCGCGGGCCGAACCGGTCGTAGAGGCGGCCGACCACCGGGGCGAGCAGGCCCATCGTCAGGCCGCCCGGCAGCAGGGTCAGGCCGGTGACGAGCGTGTCGTGCTGGAGGACGTTCTGCATGTAGAGCGGCAGCAGGATGAGCGTGCCGAACAGCGCCATGAAGCTGACCGCGACGAGGCCGATCGAGATCGAGAACTGACGCGAGCGGAACACGCGCAGGTCGAGCAGGGCGCGGTCGCCGCGCTGGAGGCGCAGCTGCCGCCACACGAACAGCACCAGTGCCACGGCGCCGCCGCCGATCGCGACCCACGGGGGCACGATCGCGGTGGCGTGGCCCTCGCCGAGGCTGGAGAACCCGTAGACGAGGCCGCCGAACGCGAACGCCGACACCAGGACCGAGAGGAGGTCGATGCTGGCGTGGCGGGGCTCGGTGACGTTGCGGATGAACAGCGAGCCGAGGACCAGGCCGAGGAGGGCAATGGGCAGGACGAGGCCGAACATCCAGCGCCAGTCCAGGGCGCTGAGGATGAAGCCGGCGAGTGTGGGGCCGACCGCGGGGGCGACCGCCATGACGATGGAGATGTTGCCCATGGTGCGGCCGCGGCGGTCCGGCGGCACGAGGTTCAGCACGGTCGTCATGAGCAGCGGCATCATGATCGCCGTGCCGACGGCCTGGACGACACGGCCCGCCAGGAGGAGCCCGAACCCGGGCGCGAGGAAGCAGATCAGCGTGCCGATGCTGAACAGCGTCATGGCCGCCATGAACACCTGGCGGAGGTGGAACCGCTGGAGCAGGAACCCGGTGGCCGGGATGACCACGGCCATCACGAGCATGAACGCCGAGGTCAGCCACTGCCCGGTGGAGACGGAGATCCCGAGGTCCCTGTTGAGCGCGGGAAGCGCCACTCCCATGATCGTCTCGTTCAGAATCACGACGAACGCCGAGACGAGGAGCAGCGGGATGACGAGGCGGTCGGCGGTGCGCGGCTCCGCTCCGCCGCTACTGCCGGCCGAGTTCTCCTCGGCCACTGATGGATTGTGCTGCCCGGTCACTGGTGTCCTCGCGTCGTCGTGTGGGTGGTCGTGTCGTGGAAAGGAACGGGGTCCGCGGGGGACGTGTTCGGACCCGCCCAGAGGTACACCAACCTCCCATGGGACCGGGACATTCCCGATCCTACGGGACGGGGCCCATTTACTTCTGTGTTCCAGATCATGGATCGTCCGGGAACCTTCGGAGGCCGTGCCGCGTGCCGGGAACCGGCTGCCCGGAAGGCTTGCACGGAGCCCGTCCACGGCGCGGGCGGGGTCCCTGACGGGTGTACCCGCCCGCGCCGCCGACGGCGCCGCGGCTACCGGGCGCCGCCCGCCGCGACCCGGTCGCCCTCCGCCGAGGGGGCGCCGTCCCCCGTGTCCGGCTGCGCTCCCCCGTCCCGCGTGTCCGGGGAGGCGGGGTCGGCGACGATCCCCTGTTCGACGGCCATGGTCCGGAGCAGGCGCGGAGTCGTCCACAGCGTCGGGAGCATGATCAGCCCCACCGGGACCGCGGTGACCACGATGAAGGACTGGAGCGCCTGCACGCCGCCGTCCCCGACCAGGAGGAGCGCGATGGCGGCGGCGCCCATGCCGAAGCACCAGAACGCCCGGAAGTACCCGGGCGGCGTGCCCTCGTGCATGCTCGACGAGGCGATCGCGTAGGACATCGCGTCCAGGGTGGAGGCGAAGAAGATCAGCGTCACCACCACCATGAGCACCCCCAGGAACGCGCTCATCGGCAGCGCCTCGACGATGGCCAGGGCGGCGGCGGGGAGCCCGTCCGCCTCGTAGGCGCCGGAGACGGCTCCGGGGTTCTGCTGCTCCAGGAAGATGCCGGTGCCGCCCAGCGCGGTGAACCAGACGGTGGTCACCACGGCCGGGGCGACCGTGGCCCCCACGAAGATCTGGCGCACGGTGCGGCCCCGGGAGATGCGGGCGATGAAGATCGCCATCATCGGCCCGTAGCCCAGGAACCAGCCGAAGAAGAAGACGGTCCAGTAGCCCAGCCACTCCTGGTCGCCGCGGAAGAGCGCCATCGGCACGAACTCGCGGACGTGGACCGACATCGCCTGGAGGTAGAGGTCGACGACGAAGGGCACGGAGCCGAGTCCGACGATGGCCAGGATCAGCGCGAGGGCCGCCCAGACGTTGGCCTTGCTCAGCAGCTGGATGCCCCGGTTGAGGCCGCTCGCCGCCGACACGGCGCCCACGACGGTCAGCCCCGCGATGATGGCTGCCTGGGTGCCGTACCCGTCGGGCAGCCCGAACAGTTGGCCCCCGATGTAGGACACCTGGAGACCGAGGAAGCCGATCGGTCCGACGGTCCCGGCGACGACCGCGACCACGCAGCTGATGTCGACGACCGCGCCGATCCAGTGGGTGCGCACACGCTCGCCCATGACCGGCCACAGCAGTGTCCGGGGGCGCAGCGGCATGCCCTTCTCGACACCCCGCATCATGACCAGGGTGGCCAGGGACCCTCCGATGGCCCAGGCGGGGAAGCCCCAGTGCACGAAGCTCTGGGCCAGCGCGACCGCGGCCCCCTCCATGCCTCCGGCCTGGTCGGCGTACGCCGGCGGCGCTGCGGTGTAGTGGGCGATGGGCTCGGCGGCGGCCCAGAACACCCCGCCCGCGGCGAGCAGGGTGGTCATGACCATCGCGACCCACCGGAACATGCCGAACTCGGGTGCGGGCATGCCGCCCATGCGGACCCTGCCGTAGCGGGAGAACGCGAGGACGGCGGCGACGGCGAGCATGGCGAGGAGCAGGACCTGCCAGTACGCGCCGAACCATTGTGCGGACCAGGCGAAGGCGGCGTCGACGGCGGCGCCGACCGCCCCGGGTGAGGCCAGGGCCGTCACCACGAAGGCGATCAGGAGCACGCAGGTGACGCCCATGACCCAGAGGTCGGGACGGTTTCCTGACGCGGACACACGTGTGCGCAGGGTGGAGAACATGGAGAAGGGGATGCTCCTCGGTGGGAAACTGCCGACCGGCATTGTCGACGGTCGGCGTGGAAGGGTCCGCCCCGGTCGGCGGCAGGCCGGTCGGACGGCGCCCGCTACGGGGCGCGCCGTCCGGCGAAACGCGGAGCCGGACGCCGTCGGGCGGCGCGGGTCCGCCCGGAGACGGTCGTCCCGGGCCGCTTCGGCGACGTACGCGGACTGTGGACGGGGCGGAGGGGTGGGGCGGCGGTGCGTTACGGCCCCCTGGCACGCCTCCGGCCCGTGCAGCGCGGACCAGTCAACCAGGGACGGGACGTGCTTCTCCCGTGAGGGAGGCCACGTCCGGCCGCGATGACGCCTGTGCGGGGGCTCCGGGGCGCCCGTGAGATAACGCACCCGTGTCCCGGGAACGCCTCGGGGGCCGCCCGGCCCCGGCACGTCCGGACCGGAACTCCCGTCCTCGGAGCACGCGGCCGTTCCGGGGGCGCCCGCCACGGCGGCTTCCCGACCGGGCCGGGGACGCACACGGGGCGGCCCGGACCGGGGGCGTGGTCTTCCGGGCCGGGGCGGGCGGTGTCGGCGGGCCGACGGGAACCGGCGCCGACAGGGTGCGGGGCGCGCGGCCGCCCCGCGCCCCTCGGGCGGCTGCGGCGTCCGGCGGGTGTGAGGGTGGCATGGGCGTGGGTGGTGAGGGGCGTCGACGGCCTTCCGGCGCGTCGGTGCGGATGTCGCGGTCCGCACCGATCCCGGAGGCCCTCTTGCCGTGTGTCGGGCGGGGAGGTCGTCACCGGCCTCCGTGGCCGGTACGGCTAGGTTGGGCCCATGTGCGTGCAGCCCCCCGCAGCCGACCGCCCCTTTCCCGCAGACCCCGCCCTCGACGCCCTCGTCGGCTCCGCCTTCGGGCGCGGGGCGCGGGTGCGCGGGCACACCGCCCTGCCCGGCGGCACCTACAACACGGTCCGCTCCGTGGTCCTGCGCGACGGCCGGAGGTCGGTCCTCAAGGTCGCGCCGCCCGCCGACCGCCCCCGCCTGACCTATGAGCAGGGCCTCCTGGCCACGGAGGCCCTGGTCTACGCCAGGGCCCGTCCGCTGCTGGGCGGGCTCGTCCCTCGCGTCCTGGCCTCCGGGCGGGTCCCCGGAGAACCGGGCCGGGAGTACCTGTTCCTCGACCACCTGCCCGGGGAGACCCTGGAGGACCTGCGGTCCGGCGAGGCGCCCGTGCGGTCCTCCGCCGCCCGCCGGGACCTGGGCCGTGCCGTGGCGGCCCTGCACACGGTCACCGGCGACGCCTTCGGCTATCCGGCGGGGTCCGCGGGGCTGCGGGCAGACACCTGGCCGGAGGCCTTCCGCGCCATGGTCGAGGCGGTCGTGGCGGACGCGCGGCGCTTCTCCGTGCCCCTGCCCGGGGGCGGCGCCGAGGTCGTGCGGCTGGTGTCCGCGAACCTCGTCCACCTCGCACCGGTCCGCACCCCCGCCCTCACGCACTTCGACCTGTGGGACGGCAACGTCCTGGCGTCGCGGCCCGGCGCGGACGGGGGCCCCGACCGCGAACCGCGCCTCACCGGGATCATCGACGCCGAGCGCGCGTTCTGGGGCGACCCCGCGGCGGACCTGGTCTCCCTGGCCCTGTTCGGCGACATCCGGGACGACGCCGACTTCCTCACGGGGTACCGCGACACGGGCGGCGTCCTCGACTTCTCCCCCGGCCTGCTCCGCCGGCTCGCCCTCTACCGGACGTACCTGTACCTGATCATGTTCGTCGAGCCCACGCCGCGCGGTCGCGCCCCCGCAGACGCGGCCCGCACCAGGGGGTTCCTGGGACCGCTCCTGGAGGCCGAACTGGCGGAGCTCGCCGGACCGGCCTCCTGAGGCGGGCCCTCCGGCGCGGGCGCCGCCCGCGGCCCCCTTCCCGCACGGTCGCGGGGCCCCGGGCGGGGGCGCCCCGCCGGGCCGGGCCGCCGGAGCCGCTGCCCCCGGAGCACGGGCCCGGCAGGGCGGATCCTCGCCCCGGGCCGGGGCGGGGCGGCGGTCAGCCGTGGTCCGGCACGGACGGCTCCCCGAGGCCCGCCCGCGCGCGTGCGCGGCGGCCGACCCCCTCGACGGCGCGCAGCGCGTCGCGCACGTCCCTGGGGGTGAAGGCGAAGGGCAGGTTGTGGATGGTCTCCTCCGGCGCGGTCGCCGCGGCCACCACCCGGTCGAGCGTGGCGTCGTCGGCGTCGCCCAGCCCCGCCTCGGTGAGCGTGGTGGGCAGGCCGACGCGGGCCGTGAACTCCGCGAACGCGTCCACCTCCGAGGTCGGGGCGCCCTCCAGGAGCAGCTGCGTGAGGGAGCCGATGTTGACCTTCTCCCCGTGCGCCAGGTGGTGCGTCTGGTCCACCGCGGTCAGGCCGTCGTGGACCGCGTGCGCGGCGGCCAGCCCGCCGGACTCGAAGCCGAGGCCGGACAGGAGGGTGTTGGCCTCCACCACCGCCTCGACGGCGGGGGTCACCAGGTTCCGGTCGACCGCCTCCAGCGCGGGGAGGGCCGACTCCCACAGGATGTCCCAGGACAGGCGCGCGAGCGTGGTCCCCGAGCGGGTCGGGAGGCCGCCCACCATGTTGTGGCTGTGCGCGTCGCGCACGGCCCGCGCCTCGATCCACGTGGCGAGCGCGTCGCCGACCCCCGCGGCGAGGAACCGGGTGGGAGCCTCGGCGACCAGCTGCGTGTCCACCACGACCAGGGCCGGGTTGCGGTCGTAGAAGCGGTACGACTCGAACGCGCCGGACTCGGTGTAGACGACGGACAGCGCCGACGTGGGGGCGTCCGTCGACGCGACCGTCGCCGCGCTCACCCACGGGACCCCCGAGTCGTCGCCCGCGGCCTTGGCCGTGTCGATCGCCGTCCCCCCGCCGAGGCCGATGACGACGTCGTGGCCGCCGTCCCCGATCACCGAGGCGACGCGCGCGGCCTCCGCCCGGGTCGGGACGCCCCCGAACCGCTCGAAGACGAGGGGCAGCCCCGCCTCGCGGAAGGAGTCGGTGACGACCTGTTCGGTCAGGCCGCGGACGACGTCGTCGGCCAGGACGAGCGGCCGCGATCCGTGGTCGGCGACCAGCTCGCCCAACCGGGCCAGGGCGCCGCGTCCCTGGACGTAGCGCCCCGGCGAGGCGAAGATCCGCAGCGTGGGGCCCTGGTTGTCGTCTCCCATGAGAGGAGAACCTCCTCTTGCTCGGTGTGTCCTGTCCTTCTCCCCCTGCTCACCGTTCACACGGCGACGCAAACCCCGGGGTGCGAAGCATCACCCGTCCTTGGGCAAACCCGGGGGTTCGGCGGCGGGCGTCCCACACGCGGCTCGGCGTCCCCGTCCCGGATCCGTCGTCCGACGTCGCGGCGCCCTGACGGCGACGGGCCGCCTCCCGGAAGGGGAGACGGCCCGTGCGCGTACGGCTCGGCGGGGTCAGCGCGGCAGGCGCTCGGCCAGCCAGGCCTCGACGTCGGCGGAGGAGCGGGGCAGGCCGGCCGACATCACGGTGCGGCCCTCCTCGGTGACCAGCACGTCGTCCTCGATGCGCACGCCGATGCCGCGCAGTTCCTCGGGGACGGTCAGGTCGTCGGGCTGGAAGTACAGGCCGGGCTCGACCGTGAGCACCATGCCCGGCTCGAGGTCGCCGTACAGGTGCACCTCCTGGCGGGACACCGCGCAGTCGTGCACGTCCATGCCGAGCATGTGGCCGGTGCCGTGCAGCGTGTACCGGCGCTGGAGGCCCAGTTCCAGGACCCTCTCGACCGGTCCCTCCAGCAGGCCCCACTCGACCAGGCCCTCGGCGAGCACGCGCTGGGACGCCTCGTGGAAGGCCGTGAACGGCCGTCCCGGGGCGACGGCGGCGATCCCCGCCTCCTGCGCGGCGAAGACCAGGTCGTACACCTTGCGCTGGAGGTCGGTGAAGGTGCCCGACACCGGCATCGTGCGGGTGACGTCGGCCGTGTACAGGGTGGTGGTCTCCACACCCGCGTCCAGGAGCAGCAGGTCGCCCTCGCGCACCGGCCCGTCGTTGCGGGTCCAGTGCAGGGTGGTGGCGTTGGCGCCGGAGGCGGCGATGGTGCCGTAGCCGACGTCGTTGCCCTCGACCCGGGCGCGCAGGAAGAACGTGCCCTCGACGAACCGCTCGGAGGTGTCCTTGGCCTGCGGCAGCGCCCGGACGACGTCCTCGAAACCGCGGACGGTGGCGTCCACCGCCAGCTGGAGCTGGGCGACCTCCCACTCGTCCTTGACCAGGCGGTGGTCGTCCAGCGTCACGGCCAGTTCCTCGTCGAGCCGGGCGGACCCGGCGCGGGAGTCCTCGTCGGCGTCGGCGCGCAGTCCGTCCACCAGGGCGTCGAGGGCGGCGTCGTGGCCGCGCACGATCCGGGTGGTCACCGCGTCGGAGCGCAGGGCCTCGGTCAGGCCGGTCACGTCGGCGGTGGGCACGCCGAGCAGGGCGGCGGCCTCGTCCAGGCTGTGGCGGCGGCCGGTCCACAGCTCGCCGTAGCCGCCCAGCCAGAACTCGCCGTTCTCGCGGTTGGAGCGGGGCTTGAGGTACAGGACCACGTCGTGGCCGCCGTCGGAGTCCGGGGAGAACACCAGGCAGCCGCCGTCGGAGGTGTCCCCGGTGAGGTACGCGTAGGCGGTGGCGGCCCGGAACGGGTACTCGGTGTCGTTGGAGCGGGTGAGCAGCTGTCCGGCCGGGACGACGAGGCGCTCGCCGGGGAAGGCGGCGCTGAGGGCCGCGCGGCGGCGGGCGGTGTGCCCGGCCTGCTCGACCGGCTTCAGGTCCCGCAGCTCGGTGTCGGCCCACCCGGTGCTCATCCACGCGGCGAGCTCGTCGGAGACCGACTGCGCCTGCCCGTTCTTGCGTGGACTGAACACGGGTGCGTCCGTCTGGGCTCCGGGGCGCTGCTGCTCGCTCACGTCGTGACTCTCCTGTCGGATCCGTCGTAGGGGCCGCGGGTGACGGCCCTCGGTGACCGCTGGTGACGGCCGTTGCCGCCCATCGTACGGGGGGTACCGTACGGGCGACCGGCCGACGGGCATAGCGGCCCCCATAACGCCCGTGGGGCGCCCGCTGTGCCCGGAGCCGACCCCGCGGAACCGGATCGCCGCAGGTCGGGCGGCCCGTGTGGCGGAGGGGCCGGGCTCACAGCTCGTGCGCGAAGGGGATCGCGGAGGAGTACGGCAGCTCGTCGAATTCGGCCGGGTCGACCCACCGGTAGCCGATGCCCTCGTACAGGGCGACGGCCTCGGGCTGGGAGGGGCCGGTGAAGAGCAGGACCCTGGTGTAGCCGAGGTCCCGGGCGGCCTCCTCCAGTGCGGCCATCACCCTTCGTCCGAGCCCGCGGCGGCGGTGGCGGCCCGAGGTCCAGATCCGCTTGAACTCGGCGGTGTCGGCCATGAACGCGCGGTCCTTCTTGTAGGGACGGATCGCGCCCCCGGCGACGACCTCCCCGTCCGACTCGGCCAGGACGATGCGGCCGTGGGGGGCGACGAACTCGGACACCGGGTACCGGGCGAGCTCCTTCGCGGCGCCCTCGGCGCCGTAGCGCTCGGTGTACTCCTCCAGCAGGCCCGCGAGCAGCCCCGCCACCCGGGGGTCGTCGTGGAGCACCCGCAGCATGCGCACCCCTCCGGTGCTGCCGCCCGCCCCGGCGTCCTCGGTGCTGGTGTGCGTCACCGCTTCCCCTCCCCTGTCGTCCGGGAGTCGCGGCGGCCGTCCGGGCGCACGGTGCCCGACCCCGCCGGAATACTACGTGCGGGACCGCCGCTCCCGCCGAAGGGGGTCGGCCGGCCCGGGGCCGCGGGGCTACGAAGGGCCCGGGGCGCGGCCGGGACCGCCACCGTCGCCGGGGTCCCCGCGGTCGGGGCCGTCGCCGCTCCCGCCGCCCGGGTCGGCGTTGGGCCCGAAACGGGCGCCGCGGTCCTGCGGGTCGGCCGGGTCGGCGAGGTTGCCCAGGGTGGCCGCGACCGGTGGGAGGACCGACGCCACCGCACACATGGCCACCGCCCACCCCGTGCCGAACACGTAGTAGACGGGCAGCGAACCGGCGAAGAGGACGAGGCAGAGGCCCATGAGGATCCCGTACTGCCGCACTCTGCGTCTCATCGGGGAACCCCCTCACCGGCGCTGACATCCACGCTACCTGCACCCGCGGCCCGGGCCGCGGGCCCCGGGGGACCCGCCCGGGGGCCGGGCCCCGCCGTCCGCACCGCCGCCGCGGGGCGGACCTCCCCCCGCTCCCCGTCACGCGTCCGGCGCACACGCCCCGCTAGTGTGTGCGCATGCCACTGACGGACCGCATCCTGCTCGGCCCCGGCCCGAGCAACCCCTATCCGGAGGCGACCCTGGGGCTCGCCGCGCCCCTCCTCGGTCACCTCGACCCCGAGTTCATCGCCGTGCTCGAACGCACCTGCGACCGGCTCCGGGCCCTGTGGGGCACCGGGAACCCGTTGACGCTGCCCCTGTCGGGAACCGGCTCCCTGGGCATGGAGACGGCCTTCGCCAACACGGTCTCCGCGGGCGACGTGGTGGTCGTCGCGGTCAACGGCCTCTTCGGCGAGCGCATGTGCGAGGTCGCCCGCCGCTACGGAGCCGATGTCGTACGGGTCGACCACGAGTGGGGACAGCCCGTGGACGTGCGGCGCGTGCTGGACGCCCACCCCTCCCCGAGGCTGGTCGCCGTGGTGCACGCCGAGACCTCGACCGGCGTGGTCAGCGACGTCGGCGCCCTGGGCCGCGCCCTGCGCGAGCGCTCCGACGACACCCTCCTGCTCGCCGACTGCGTGACCTCCCTGGGCGGCATGCCCCTGGAGCTGGACGCGTGGAAGGTCGACATCGCCTACTCCGGCACCCAGAAGTGCCTGGGCGTCGCACCGGGGCTGGCCCCGTTCACCTTCTCCGAGCGCGCCTGGGAGCGCAGGGTCACGACCCCGCCCGTGTGGTACGCCGACCTGGGGCTCCTGGGCGCCTACGTGCGCGGCGGCCCCGGCGGACGCGCCTACCACCACACCGCGCCGACGGCGATGATCGCGTCCCTGGACGCCGCGCTCGCACGCATCGAGGCCGAGGGCCCGGAAGCGGTGGCCGAGCGCCACCGCGCGGCCGGGGCCCGCCTGCGCGAGGGCCTGGTGGACATGGGGCTCGAGCTGTTCGCCGCCGAGGGGCACAGGCTGGCGCAGCTCACGTCGGTGCTCGTCCCCGAGGGCGTGGACTCGGCCAAGGTCCGGATGCGACTGCTCGACGAGTACGGCCTGGAGATCGGCGCGGGCGTGGGCCGCTACGCGGCGTCCGTGTGGCGGATCGGCCTCATGGGCCACAATGCCCGGTTGGACCGCGCCGAGGTGGTGCTCGCCGCGCTCCGCCGGGTCCTGGACAGGTAGGGGCACGGCCCGCAGCCGGCCCGGAAGCCCCCGCGGCTCGGGCGGGGCCGCCCACGGGCCGTCCCGTCCTCTCCGCGCGAAGTCCCCCCGCCGGAGGCCGTACCCCGTCGGGCGTGTGCCGGACCACGACGCGTACCGGCCCGCGGCGCCGGGGGCGGGCCCGCTCGCGACCGGGCCTCAGACCTCGGCGGGGTCGCGGGGCGCCGGCACGGCCGGCGCCCGGAAGCGCGTGCGGGCGCGCAGCGCCCGGAACCCGTTCTCGACCTCGTACCCCGCGGCCAGCAGGCGCTTCCTCGCCTCGTCGGCGCTGCGCACGGTGGCCTCGTCGAAGACGAGGTTGTAGTACCGCTCCGGCACCAGCTCCAGCCCTGCCCGCAGCCCCCGCAGTGCGGTGGTGGCGAGGGCGTCGCTCCCCGGCGGGTCCGGCAGCATCCCGTAGGCGCGACGCGCCCACGCGGGCAGGGTGGCGTAGGACAGCGCGCCGACGGGGAACCACAGGGGTTTGAGCGGGGTCAGCCATGCCAGGCGCTCGGGCACCTTGGGCCACAGCAGGAACCGCACCGCCTGCCGGGCCTCGGGGGTGGCGCGCAGGGAGGGCCGGACCGCGGCGAGGTAGCGGCGCATCCCGGCGAGGTCGCGGGGCACGTCGTCGCGGGAGAGGCCGACGTAGGCGGCGGTGCGCGACTGCTCGTCCACGTAGCGGTCCCCCTCCTCCGCCGTCAGCGGCACTCCGGCGCGGTGGGCGGTCTCCAGGTAGGAGGAGATCTCCGCGCAGTGCACCCACACGAGCAGGTCGCGCTGGTCCACCCGGTGCAGGCGTCCGGTGGCCGGGTCGGTGAAGGACAGCGCGCGGTGCACGCGGCGGATGTGCGCGCCGAGGGCCTCGGCCTCGGTGGGGCTGCCGTAGGTGGTGACGGCCACGAAGTGGGCGGTGCGGAGCAGGCGTCCGGTCGGGTCGGAGCGGAAGTCCGAGCGCTGCCACACCCCCTGCATGGCCACGGGGTGGAGCGCCTGGAGCATGAGGGCGCGCACGCCCGCCACCCACATCGACCGGTCCAGGTGGATCTTCCAGGTGACGCTCTCCGGGGCGGCGGCGGTGGGCTGCATCCGTTCTCCTCCGGGCTGCGCGGGGGGTTCGCGCCTTGTGGCGGGCGGTGGTCCCACGATACGTCCGGGGTCCGGGCGCCACCCCCGGCCCCCCTCGGACGCCGTCCCGGCCGGTGGGGTGCGTGCGCGGCGCTCCGGAGGGGAGGGCCGGCCGAACCGTTCGCGGGGCCCGGCCCGCCCGCCGTTCAGGCGGAGCGCCCCCGCAGGTAGGCCAGGACCGCCTGGACCCGGCGGTGGACGTCCTCGTCCAGGGGCAGGTCCAGCTTGGCCAGGATGTTGCCCACGTGCTTGCCGACGGCGGCGTCGCTGACCACGAGCCTGCGGGCGATGGCCCCGTTGGAGTGCCCCTCCGCCATCAGCGCGAGCACCTCGCGCTCCCGGGGGGTGAGGCGTTCCAGCGGGTCGGACCGGCGGCGCAGCAGCTGGCGGACCACCTCGGGGTCGACGAAGGTCGCCCCGTCCACCACGCGCCGGAGCACGGACGCGAACTCCCGCACGTCCCCCACACGCTGTTTGAGCAGGTAGCCGACGCCCCGGCCGTCCCCCGAGTCCAGCAGGTCGGAGGCGTAGCTCAGCTCCACGTACTGGCTCAGGGCCACCACCGCGAGCCCGGGGTGCTCGGCGCGCAGCCGGACCGCGGCGCGCAGCCCCTCGTCGGTGAAGCCGGGGGGCATGCGGATGTCCGTGACGACGAGGCCGGGGCGGTGCTCGGCGACCGCGGCCAGGAGCGCCTCCCCGTCCCCGACCGCGGCGGCGACGGGGAAGCCGAAGCGCTCCAGGACCCCGGCCAGGCCCTCCCTGAGCAGCACGCCGTCCTCGGCGAGGACGGTCGGCACGGGGGTCAGGTCAGCGGGGTCGGGGGAATCGGTCCGCACGGCAGCTCCACTCGGATTCGGGTCGGTCCGCCCTGGGGGCTGGACAGCTCCATTGTGCCGCCCATGACGGCCACCCGGTCCGTGAGCCCGGTGAGGCCGGAGCCCTGCCCCGGTTCGGCCCCGCCCGCGCCGTCGTCCGCGACCTCCACCACGAGGGTGTCCGGGGAACCGCCCGTCCCGGGCAGGACGCAGGCGCGCACGGTCACCGCCGCCGCCCCGGCGTGCTTGGCCACGTTGGTGAGCGCCTCGGCGACCACGAAGTAGGCGGTGCCCTCGACGTGGGCGGGCAGGCGGACCGGGACCGCGGCCTCCACGCGCGTGGGGACGGGGCAGCGGTCGGCCAGCTCCTCCAGTGCGGCGGGCAGGCCGCGGTCGGTGAGGACCCTGGGGTGGATGCCCCGCACGAGTTCGCGGAGTTCGTCGATGAGCTCGTCGGCGTTGGCCTGGGCGGCGGCCACGCGCCGGTCGGCCTCACTGCCCTCCTCCAGGTCCAGACGGGCCAGACCCAGGTCCACGGACAGGGCGACGAGCCTCTGCTGGGCTCCGTCGTGCAGGTCGCGCTCGATGCGCCTGCGCTCGTACTCGAAGGCGTTGACCAGCCGGGCGCGGGACTCGGTGACCTGGCTGAGCTCGGCGCGGAGCTCGTCCTTGGGCGGCCCCACGAGCAGGGCGCGGGCGATGGCGAGGTGCGTCTGGGCGAGGACCGCCGAGGCGTAGAGCAGCACGACGAGGATGACCGGGGCGAGGAGCATGTAGGGCACGGCCTCCGCGGAGGAGGTGATCGTGACGAAGCCCAGGGAGACCTGGCCGCCCCGGGACTCCTGGGCGAGGAGCGGGCCCGTGGCGAAGACCGCCGCCGCGCTGATCAGGGAGCCCAGGACCAGGCAGACCAGGAGTGCGACGGGGACCAGGAGCACCGAGTAGGCGATCTCCCGCCAGGTCGCCCCTTCCGTCAGGCGGGTGCGGGCCCAGGCCCACAGGCCGGGTTCCGGTACCCGGTGGCCGCTGGGGAAGGGCCCCCGCGTGATGAACACGAGGCGCCTGCGCTCCAGCACCCCCAGGGGAAGGGCGATGAGCGGCGCGAAGACCAGGACCATGGCCAGGCCGCCCAGGAACCCGGCCGCCACGGGGCCGGTGGAGAGGGTGTCCCACGGCCTCCTCAGGAGCATCCCCCCGACGAGCGTCCACGGCAGGTAGACGGGCATGGCGACCACGGCCACCGCCAGGCCGACGAACACGGTGTTCGCGGAGTGGGCCAGGGCGCGCCAGGGCCAGGCGGTGAGGAGGAAGCGGGGGCTCAGCAGGGCGGCCAGGAGTGTCCTCGGCTGCGCCTTCGTCATGCGGGGCGGCGTGGTCATGCCCCCACCGTAGGCAGCGGGCGCGGGGGCCGGAATCGGCCCCGCCCCCGGGCCGGGGGTGGGGCAGGGCCCACCCGGGGCGTGTCCCCCCTTCTCCGGGCCCGCGTCCACCGGGCCTCCTCCCACCGCGCTTCCCCACCCGTGGAGCACGGACGGGCCGAGGCCGGGGCGGGCGGCGCAGCTCAGGACGGTAGGGTGGGGCGACGTGAGCGCGAAACCTCTGATCCCCGATGTCCTGGCTGCCCGCTACGCCTCGGCGGAGCTGGCCCGGCTGTGGTCCCCCGAGTACAAGGTGGTCTCCGAGCGGCGGCTGTGGCTGGCCGTGCTGCGGGCCCAGTCGCGTCTGGGCGTCGACGTCCCCGACGGCGTCGTCCAGGACTACGAGAAGGTCCTGGAGCAGGTCGACCTGGCCTCGATCGCGGAGCGCGAGCGGGTCACCCGGCACGACGTGAAGGCCCGGATCGAGGAGTTCAACGCCCTCGCCGGCCACGAGCACGTGCACAAGGGCATGACCTCGCGCGACCTGACCGAGAACGTCGAGCAGCTGCAGGTGCGCGACAGCCTGCTGCTGGTGCGCGACCGCGTGGTGGCGCTGCTGGCCCGGCTCGGACGGCTGTCGGCCGAGTACGGCGGGACGGTGATGGCGGGCCGCTCCCACAACGTGGCGGCGCAGGCCACGACCCTGGGCAAGCGGTTCGCGTCGATCGCCGACGAGGTGCTGGTCGCCCACGGCCGGCTGGAGGAGCTGATCGCCCGCTACCCGCTGCGCGGGATCAAGGGGCCGGTGGGCACCGCGCAGGACATGCTGGACCTGCTGGGCGGCGACCGCGGGGCGCTGGCCGCCCTGGAGGACGAGGTGGCCGGGCACCTGGGCTTCGCGCACCGGTTCACGAGCGTGGGGCAGGTGTACCCCCGTTCGCTGGACTTCGAGGTGCTGACGGCGCTGGTGCAGCTGGCGGCGGGCCCGTCCTCGCTGGCCAAGACGATCCGGCTGATGGCCGGGCACGAGCTGGTGACCGAGGGGTTCGCCGAGGGCCAGGTCGGCTCGTCGGCCATGCCCCACAAGATGAACACGCGTTCGTGCGAGCGGGTCAACGGGCTGACCGTGGTCCTGCGCGGTTACGCGTCGATGGCCGGCGAGCTGGCCGGGGACCAGTGGAACGAGGGCGACGTGTCGTGCTCGGTAGTGCGCAGGGTGGCGCTGCCGGACGCGTTCTTCGCCTTCGACGGCCTGGTCGAGACGATGCTGACGGTGCTGGACGAGTTCGGCGCCTTCCCCGCTGTGGTCTCCGCCGAGCTGGACCGGTACCTGCCGTTCCTGGCCACGACCAAGATGCTGATGGCGGCCGTGCGCGCGGGCGTGGGCCGGGAGACCGCCCACGAGCTGATCAAGGAGCACGCGGTGGGTGCGGCCCTGGCGATGCGCCAGGAGGGCGCGGGCAACCGGCTCCTGGAGCGGCTGGGCGCTGACGAGCGCTTCCCGCTGGACCGTGCCGCGCTGGAGGAGCTGCTCGAGGACCGGATCACCTTCACGGGGGCCGCGGCCGACCAGGTCGCCTCCGTGGTGGCGCGGATCGACGGGATCGTGGCGGAGCGCCCGGAGGCCGCCGCCTACTCCCCCGGTTCGATCCTGTAGCCGTTCCGGCCCCGCGACGCGTCGCCGCGGGGCCGACCGCCGGGCCCGGGACAGGGGCGCCGTCCCGGGCCCTCCGTGTGTCCTGGGCCCTCGCCCGCCCGGGGCCGTGTATGACGCAGTTCACTCGTGCTAACACTGGGTCCGAAAGTTAACGCCTATTACGGTGAGGGGACCAGACCGCCCGCGAACCCCCGGAGCCCCCGTGACCGACCCCTCCTCCTTCGGCACCGCCCTGTGGACCCTGCTGATCGTCGCCGCGCTCGTCGTCGCGCTGGGACTGGCCGCCGTGTCCGACATGGCCATGCGCCGCCGCGAGGACCGAGCCGCCCGGAACACCCCGGCGACCGGCCCGGGCTCCCGTTCCGCCTCCCCCGCCGCCCAGGCGCCGCAGGCGGGCGCGACCGCGGGCGGCGTCCCCGACCGCGACGCCGCCGAACGCCGCTGACCGCAGCAGCACCTCCCGCGGGACGTCCGGTGCCCGCCCGCGGAGACCGTGACCGCGCAGCGCTCCGCCTCCCCGCGCTCGGCCGCCGGGCCCGTCGTGGACGCGCGCGCCGGTACCGGGCCGGGCCCGGCCAAACGCCGTGATCACCGACGACACGAGCAGGCCGTCGGCCTCGGCCCTGCAGCCCGGGCGGTGGGCCGCCCACACGAACGCCGACGGCCGGCGGAGGGGCAGGGCCGTGCCCGGCAGCCCGGGGACCTGCCCACCGGGCGGCGTACGCCGAGCCTGAGGCGCTCTCCTCAGCCCTGTGCCGCCCCCTTCTGTCCGAGAGATTCCCTCGTCCGCCCCGACCGCCCGGTCCGGGGAACCGCGTGCGGCCGCGCCCAGGGATCCGGCGCGCCCGGCGCACGGCATCACCGGGAAGGGGGCCGCCTCGTGGGACGTGTGCGGTACGAGGACCTGCCGGCGCTGTTGCGCGCCGCCGACACCAACTCCCTGTCCGGGCAGCGCCGACTCCTGCTCATCACCCGGGTCCAGCTCGCCTCGCTGGTCGCCGCGGCCGGGTTCGGAATGCTCAGTCTGCAGGGGTGGGCCGGCGACGCCGCCGCCGTGCTCGCGGCGGTGGCTTTCGGCACGGCCCTCGTCACCGAGGTCTACCGCCTCAAGGACCGCCCCGACCGGCTGTGGTACACGGGGCGCGCCGTCGCGGAGTCGGCCAAGACGCTGACCTGGAGATACATGGTGGGAGGAGCGCCGCTGGGGCTCGGCGAGGTCGACGCCGACCGGGCGGACACACGGCTGCTGGACCGCTTCCGTGACATCGCCTCCGACGTGGACCCCGCCTCGCTCGTGCCAGCCGAGGGTTCCACGGACGAGATCACCTGCGCCATGCGGCGCGCCCGGGCCCTCCCCCTCGCCGACCGACGCGACCTGTACCTGCGGGAACGGCTCGACGACCAGCGCGCGTGGTACGCGGACAAGTCCCGGTGGAACGCCGGGCGCTCCACCCTCTGGTCGGTGGGCCTGGCCTCGTTGGAGCTCGTCGGGCTCGCCCTGGGGATCGCACGGGCCGCCGGGCTGGTGGAGGTCGACCTCCTGGGGTTCGCCGCCGCGGTGGTGGCGGCGGGGGCGGCCTGGGTCCAGACCAAGCAGCACCAGGGCCTGGCGACGGCGTACGGCATCGCCAGCCACGAGATCGCCCTGATCCGGGCGCGCGCGGAACAGGAGGTCACGGAACAGGAGTGGGCGCGCTTCGTGTCCGACGCCGAGGAGGCCATCTCCCGGGAGCACACGCTGTGGCGCGCCTCTCGCGGAGGGGGATGAGGCGCCGCGGACGCCGGCTCCCCGGGTCGGCGCCGTGCCCGGGCGGGACCGCGCGGCCGTACCGGGGGACCTTGGACGACAGAGTGACCGGAGGAGGACCCCGGCATGACCGAGCACGACCCCGTCCCTGAGAAGCCGCGGGCAGCAGGGACGCCGGAGCGTCCCAGGAGGGTGTTCGTCAGCTACTCGCGCCGGGAGTTCTACTTCGCCGAGGCGATGACCGCGGCGCTGCGGAGCCGGGCCGGGCTGGATCCGTGGTTCGACGTCGAGCGCCTGCGGCCGGGCACGGACTGGGCCGCCGCCCTGGACGCCGGCCTGGAGGACGCCGACTGCCTGCTGCTCCTGGCCTCGCCCTCCTCCCTCGCCTCGGAGTTCGTGCGCCACGAATGGACGCGGGCGCTGGAGCGGGGGATCCACGTCCACGTCGCGGTCGTCGAGGCGGTGGAGCTTCCCCATGAACTGTCCGCGTGCCCGGTCCACGACCTGCGCACACGGTTCCTCACCCGCGCCCTCACGCTGGGAGGGCAGATCGAGCGGGGAGCCACGGGGGCGACGGCGCCCCCTCCCCGCCGCCGGGGGCTGCCGGCACGCCTTCCCGCGCCGATCGCCGCCGTCGTGGCGCTGTCACTCCTCACGTCGGTCTTCTTGGTGTGGCTGGTGGCGGCGCTGGTGGTCCTGGACACAGCGCTCGTGCGCCTGGCCTGGAACCCCTTCGACGACGCCGTGCACTGGTCCGCCCGCGGAAGCGCGCTGGACGTGATGCGCGGCAACCAGTGGACGATGCTGATGTTCGTCCTCGTGGGTGTGACGGCCCTCGCCCTGTCCCTGACCCCCTATGTCCTCGTCCCGGGCGTGGGCGTGCTAAGACGCGGGAGCAGCCGTGTCGTGCTGGTCCTGGGCCTCCTCGCGAGCACCGCCGTCGGCACGCTCCTCCTCACCGGGGTGGTGCTGTACCTCGAGTACGGGGCCATGGGCGACCCCGCCCTCTCCGAGCTCATCCACCCCGTGCCCGCCCCCGTCACCGAGGCCGCGGAGGCCCTGAGGGCACCGGCCGCGGGGGTGATCGCCTGCTCGGCGGTCGGCGCGGCCGTGGCGGGGAGCTCCCGGACGCTGCACCTGTGGTCGCCCACCGGGACGAGCCCCGACTTCTACCGCGCACAGGTCACCCGGAGACGTCCCACGCACCGGCAGGTGTCCACCGTGTGGAAGGACCTCCGCGGCATGTGGGCCGTGGACTCCTCCCTGCCCTCCACCGCCGCGCCCTCCCGCCTGGACCGGTCCTTCGTCGTCCGGTGGACCCACCTGCTCGGTGGGGCCGCGCCCCCTCCGCATGCGGAGGGGGACGCGGCGGCGACGTTCGCTGTGGTGCGCACGGCGCCGGCGGACGCGGTGGTCGCGGACCATCTGGCGTGGGCGTTCCGGCAGGCGGGCACGTACGCCGGTCCGGACGAGGCCCGGTGGGTCCTCGTGCTCGTCTCCTCCCAGGCGTCCTGGGAGGAGACGACGCGGGAGGTAGGGCGGTTCGGGCCCCGCGCGGTCTGCGTCCTGGTCGACACCATGGCCCTGCCTCCCGACGCCGGGCCGCTGCGCCGCCAGCAGTGGTTGGACTTTCGCGAGCGGCGCGCGGACACCCTGCTCCAGCTCGTCACGGACCTGCGGTCCTCCGGGGCCGTGCGCACGGACCGGGGGCTGCCGACGACGCCGGTCATCACCCACCGCTTCCGCGCGCCGACGATGGTGCGCTACTGCGTGCGCCTGTGCGTCGACGTCCCCGCCTTCTTCCCCGGGTTCTCCCTGGTGGCCGTCGTACTCCGGCCTCTGGAGGTCCAGAGCACGCTGCTGCTCGCGGTCGCGGTGCTGGTGACGGTGCTCTTCGCGCGCCTGGGGATCCGGGTCGCCCGACGGCGCGCCTCCTCCGCGCGCTTCCTCGGGAGCGCCGGGCTCCTGTCGGCGCTGATGCTCCTGTGGTCGGCGGTGGCGGCCTCGGTCCTGTGGATACCCGCTGACCGCTCCCCGGCGGTGCCGGAGGGGTGGGAGCACGCGCCCGTGGAGCGGATCCTGGCGCTCAGCGGACCCTCCGGGGTGGTCTCGTTCGTGATTCCGGCCCTCGTCCCCTCCCTCTGCCTCGCCCTGGCCCTCGCGGCCTTCTACGTCCTCGTCAAGGAACCGTGGCTCCTGCCCGGGCCCGGAACCGCCGACCCCTCCCGTCTCCTCCCGCGCCGGGGGTTCCCGGTCGGTTTCTGGCCCGTGTTCGCCGCGTACGGGATCCTCGTGAGCCTCATGGTCGAGTACGCCGTGGCGTACATGTAGGCGCGGGAGCGCGGGGAGACGTCAGCCCACGCCATCGGGCGGCGTGCACCGATCCGGAGGCACCGCCCTCAGCCCTGTGCCACCAGGCGGGCGAAGAGGCCGGGATCGGCGTTGCCGCCCGACACCACCGCCACGGTCGCCTCGGGCCGCCCGGGGACGGTGTCGATCCGGCCGGCGAGGAGGGCCGCGGCCGCCAGGGCCCCGCTGGGCTCGGCGACGACGCGGGCGCCGTGGGCCAGCACGCCGACGGCGCGGGCGATCTCGTCCTCGGTGACGGTGACGATCCCGTCGAGTCTGGCGGCGAGGTGCGCGAACGTGCGCTCGGAGAGGCCCACGCGGACGCCGTCGGCCATGGTGCGGCCGGTGCGCTCGGGCGGCCAGGTGACGGGGTGTCCCACGCTCAGGCTCTCGGCCGCGTCGGCGGCGAGCTCGGGTTCGACGCCGATGACGCGGACGCGGCGCGGGTGGACGGTCCAGGCCGCGGTGGACACCCCGGAGGCCAGCCCTCCCCCGCCCACGGGGACGACGACGGTGGTCACCTCGGGCGACTGCTCCAGGATCTCCAGGCCGACGGTGCCCTGCCCGGCGATGACGTCCGGGTCGTCGAAGGGCGGGATCAGCGCGAGCCCCTCGGTCCGGGCCAGTTCCCCGGCGACCGCCTCCCGCTCCCGGGGCGGCGCCATGACGACGCGGGCCCCGAGAGCGCGTATCCGGTCGACCTTGACCTCGGGCGCCCCCTCGGGGACCACGACGGTGCAGGGTGCCCCGTGCCGGGCGGCGGCGAGGGCGAGGGCCTGTCCGTGGTTGCCGGAGGAGTGCGTGACCACGCCGGAACGGCGCTGCCCCGGGCCGAGCAGGGCGACGGCGTTGGTGGCGCCCCGGATCTTGAAGGCGCCCGTGGGCTGGAGGCTCTCGGGTTTGAGGAGGAAGTCCGTACCCGGGGGACCTGCCGTCAGGGGCGTGCGGACCACGTGGCCCTGGAGGCGGGTGGCTGCGGCGCGGACGTCGTCGGCGGTGACCAGTTCCATGCGCCGTGTATGCCCGTCGGCTGCGCCGGCACACGGCCGAGGCTGCATAATCGGAGCCGATGCGTACCGAATGGACCCCAGACGACCTGCCCGGACGGGCGTTCTACCAGCTGATGACCTCCGTGGTGGTGCCGCGCCCCATCGCGTGGGTCTCCACCACGTCCGGCGACGGCGTGGACAACCTGGCGCCGCACTCGTTCTTCACGATCTCCTGCACCGAGCCCCCGATCGTGCAGTTCACGTCGGTGCGGCGCAAGGACTCGCTGCGCAACGCGGAGGAGACCGGCGAGTTCGTGGTGAACCTGGCCCCGGAGGCGATGTGGGACCAGGTCAACGCCAGCGGCACCCCCTACCCGCCGGAGGTCGACGAGTTCGAGGCCCTGGGGATCGGGCGCGAGGCGAGCGTGTCGGTGCGTCCGCCGCGGGTGGCGGGGTCCCCGGTGGCGCTGGAGTGCACCCTGCACTCGACGCTGGGGCTGGGAGACTCCACGGTGGTGTTCGGAAGGGTCGTGCGTGTGGCCGTGCGCGAGGACGTGCTCGCGGACGGGCACCCGGACGTGGAGCTGATGCGCCCGTTGGCGCGGCTGGGCCGCAACGAGTGGTCGACGCTGGGCGAGGTGCGGGCGGTGGACCGCCTCCCCTACCGCCCCTGAGGGCGGGCGCGGAGGCGACCGGCCCCGGAAGAGCCGGTTCCGGGGCCGGCGGCTCCGCCCGGGCCGCCGGCGCGAGGGGCCGGTCCGCGCTCCGGCCCGGGAGCGGTTCGGGGCGCGGCGTGCTGCGGCCGGTGTTCGGCGTTTCGCACGCCGGCGCCCCGCGCGGGTCGGAGCGCGGCGGTCCGGGCCCGCGGTCGCGGGCGGGGCCGGTCAGTCCTCGTGGCAGGCCACGAGGGGCTCGATGTTCACGCCCGGGTGGGTGGCGGTGAACCCGAAGCTGGTGGACTCCCCGGGATCGAGCTGCCCGTTGTGGGCGGAGTTGCGGGCCTCGAAGTGCGCGCCGTGGTTGACGAGGGTGGCGTTCCAGACGCTGGAGATCTCCTGGCGGTTGGCGAACACCCAGTCGACCATCCAGCCGTCGACGCCCTCCTCCCCCGCGGTGACCTCGACGTCCACCTGGAAGCCGTTGGACCACTGGTTGGTGACGGTGTACTCGGCCGTGCAGTGGTCACCGGGCGGGTCGGTGGGGCCGGGCGTCGGCTCCTCCGTGGGGTCCGGGTCCGGGGAGGGATCCGGGTCCGGGGAGGGGTCCGGGTCCGGTCCGGGGCCGGTGCCCGGGTCCTCGCCGAAGACCACGTCGGAGCAGTTGTAGAACGCCTCGGGGCTGTCGGAGCGCTCCCACACCACGTAGACGATGTGGCGCCCCTCCCTGTCCGGCAGGTCCACGTCCCAGTAGTACTCGGCTCCGGCGTCGCCGCCGCTGCGCAGCGGCGGGTCCGTCACCTCGTCGACGAGTTCCAGGTCGTCCCAGTTCAGCGCCTGCTCGGGGTCGAAGCCGTCCTCGGTGACGTAGGTGCGGAAGACCCCGGGGTGCGGGGCCCAGGCGTTGTGCCGGAACTCCACGGTGGTGTTCGGCTCCAGGGCCGTGGTGGGCCAGTCGGTGCGGGCCGCGTTGAAGGCCGCGAACCTGTCGGTGGGGCCGCACAGCTCGCCGTCGGCCACGACCTCCTGGTGGCGGCCGTCGGCGTCGCTGATGAGGTTGCCGAACCAGTTCCAGAACGGGTAGTCGCCGCCCTCGGCCAGGGCGTCGGCGCAGGCCTCGTTGGTGGGCCGGAGCGCGCCGCCGCCGGTGCCGCCGGTGGCGTCCTGGAAGCAGGCGTAGGTGCGGCTGGCCGGGTAGGTGAACGCTCCGTGGGCCTCGGCGGAGTCGGGCAGGACGACGACGGCGGTGCCGACGGCGAGCCCGCCGAGCGCCGCTGCCAGGGCGATGGCGTTGCGTGACCTCATGGGCCACTCCTATCTCTGTGGGGGAGGCCCGGCCGCGCGGGGCGGCGCGGCCGGGGTTCTGTTCCGACCCTGTACGGGTCAGGCGGAGCAGGAGAGTGCGGGAGCGGAGAGGGTGCCGCCGTGGGTGCCGGTGAAGCCGAACGAGGTGGACTCGCCCGCGTCGAGCGCTCCGTTGTAGGGGGCGTTCACGGCGGTGACGGCGGATCCGCTGCTGGAGACGGTGGCGTTCCAGGCGTGGCCCACGGCCTCGCCCGCGCCGGCGGTCCAGGTGACGGTCCAGCCGGTGATGTCGGTCGCGGCGGTGACGGTCACCTCGCCCTGGAATCCGTCGTGCCACCGGTTGGTGACGCGGTACTCGGCCCGGCAGTCCCCGGCCGGGTCGGTGGGCTGTTCCGTGGGCGGGTCGGTGGGCTCCTCGGTCGGCGGGTCGGTGGGCTCGCCCGGGCCTCCGTAGACCGGGGCCTCGACGGAGGTCTCGGCGATGCCGTCGGGACCGTGGAAGATGCGCTCGCCCCAGGGGGTGAGGCTGTCGACGTCGAACCCCTCGACCATGTCGAGGTACTCCACGGGGGAACCGTTGCCGCTCCAGGACCAGCCGATGTAGCCCAGGCCCAGGCGCTCGGTGTGGGCCATGATGGCGTCCTCGTCGGGGTTGCCGTCGCTGTGGTCGATGCCGAACTCCCCGACGATCAGCGGCAGGCCGGCGTCGGTGAAGTGCTCCAGATAGGAGACCACCGTGGACTCCTGCTGGTAGACCCCGTACATGTGGACGGAGAACACCGTGTTGGCGTCGGGGTCCGCGTCGAAGACGCCCTGGGCGTTGTCGCGCATGGTCCCCGACCAGTCCTGGCCCCAGTTGGGCGCGTCCACGACCAGGGTGTGGTCGAACCCGGCGTCGCGCAGCCGGTTGATCGCCTCGCCGGTGGCGGAGGCCCAGTTCTGGTTGGTGGCGGCGTCGTTGCCGAAGGGCTCGTTGCCGATGTTGACGAGGACGTGGTCCTCCTCCCCCTCGACGGCGTCCTGGACGCGCAGCCAGTAGTCGACGGCCTGGTCCAGGGTGGCCGCCCCGTCCTGGTCGCCGTAGCCGGTGGTGTCGTGCACCTCCAGCATGCAGATCAGCCGGTTGGCCTTGCAGTCGGCCACGACGGCGGCGACGTCGGCGGCGCTGTTCTCGGTCCAGCGCTGCCCGCTGCTGAGGACGACGCGGACGGTGTTGGCGCCCAGGGACTTGATGTCGGCGAGGGCGCCGGTCTCCTGGGGGTACCAGGTGTGGGCGTGGCTGACGCCCCGGATGACGAAGTCGTTCCCGGCGGCGTCGACGAGTCGGCCGTCGCTGACCCGGAACCCGGTGTCGGCGTGGGCCGGGGCGGTGTGGACGAGGAGGGCGGTGACGAGGCTGAGGACCGCCCCGAGGGCGATGAGCAGGCGTGTGGCCATGGGGTCTCCAGTGGTGGGGGGTGTCGCGGAGGGGTCCGGGTGCCACCGGCCCGAGGAGGGGCGGGCCGGTGGCGGTCGGTGGGCGCCGGCCGGGGGCCGCCGTGGGAGGCGGCCCCGGTCCCCGGCGCCCGGTCGTGGGGCGGGCGGGCCCGCGGGGGTCAGGTCCCGGTGCAGACGGGTTGCGGTGCGGAGACGGTCCCCTCGTGGGTGCCGGTGAGGCCGAACGAGGTGGACCGGCCTGCCGCGACCCTGGCGTTGTGGACGGCGTTCACGGCGGTGACGGCGGACCCGCTGCTGGAGACGGAGGCGTTCCAGGCGTGGCCGACGCGTTCACCTCCGCCGAAGTCCCAGGTCACGGTCCATCCGTCGAGGTCCCTGCCGGCGGTGACGGTCACCTCGGCCTGGAAGCCGTTCGGCCACTGGTTGGTGACGCGGTACTCGGCCTCGCAGTCCCCGGCCGGGTCGGTGGGCTCCTCCGTGGGCGGGTCGGTCGGCTGTGGGCCCGGGGTGCCCCCGAGGGCCTCGTGGACCGCCCAGTAGGCGGGTTTGGGCTGGTAGGACTCGTCGATGGGCAGGGCCGCGCCCTGGCCGTCGAAGTGGTCGGGGACCCAGGAGTAGGCGTCGGTGACGCCCCAGACGGTCACGCCCGTACAGCCGTCGACCTCCAGGCAGGTGGTCACGACCTCCCGGTAGTCGTCCGCCTGCCGCTCCAGGTCGGCCTGGCTCGCGGGGACGTTCATCCGGATGTCGAGCTCGGTGATCCGCACCTTCAACCCGAGGTCCGTGAACCGCTCGATGTTCTGGCGCATGCTGGCGGGGACCTGTCCGACGATCAGGTGGCTCTGGAAGCCGATCCCGTCCAGGGGGACGCCCTGGTCCAGCAGGTCGACGACCAGGTCGTAGTAGGCGTCGCTCTTGGCGTTGACGCCGTCGATGCTGTAGTCGTTGATGTACAGCTCCGCCGCGGGGTCGGCCGCCCTGGCCATGCGCAGGGACTCGGCGACGAAGTCCTCCCCCAGGGTGCGGTGGAAGACCGAGTCCCGGAACCGCGCGTCGTCCCCGATGGGCTCGTTGACGACGTCCCAGGTGTCGATCCGCCCGGCGTAGCGGCCCATGGTCGTGCTGATGTGGTCGTCCATGACGGCCAGCAGCTCGTCGGCCGTGAAACCGCCGCCGGACACCCACGAGGGCAGCTGGCTGTGCCAGACCAGGGTGTGTCCGTGGACGTCCTGGCCGTTGGCCTCGGCGAAGTCCACGACCCGGTCGGCGCCGGCCCACGAGTACTGGCCCCGCTGCGGTTGGACCGCCTCCCACTTGAGGTCGTTCTCGTGGGTGACGGAGTTGAACTCGGCGGAGGCGGTCTCCGCGTACTGGGCCTCTCCGAGGCGGTGGGACGCGAGGGCGGTGCCCATGAACACGCCCCGCTGGTCGGCCAGGTCCCGGAGGGTCTCCTCCTGCGCGGTCCCGGCCGGCGGCTCCTCCTGCCCGTGGGCGGAGGCCGCGAAGCCCCCGGCGAGCAGGCCCGCCGCGAGGACGGTCGCGGCGACGGCCCCGGCACGGCGGCGCGCGTGCCCCGTGTTCTCCGACATGGTGTGTCCTAACCTTTCCACGATGTGGCGTTGCGGGATGGGGGGCCGGGCGCCCGTGGCGCCCGGCCCCGAGGTGGTCCGTGCCTATCCCGCGCCCTCACCGCCATCCACGGCCGCGCCGCCGAACAGCTCGCCGTGGGTGGCGAGCGCGGTGGCCACGTCGACCTGCGCCCAGAAGCGGTGGTAGGTGAACTCGGGGGCCTCTCCCCCGTCCAGGTAGGCCTGGACCTGCGGCCAGTCCTCGTCCTGCTCGTAGAAGGAGCGGATGGAGGCGAACGTGGAGTCGGAGTCGATCACGTCGCCGTTGGGCATCTGCCCGGTCCAGCCGTCGGGGACGTAGAGCCCGCCGTTCGGGGAGTCGAACGGGTCGTCGAAGCGCTCGTAGTCCGCCCTGGTCTCGGGGACGGCGACGCCCAGGTCGTCCTGGTGGACCAGCAGCGCGTCGAGCAGGCCCTCGGCGGTCTCCTGGGAGGCGGTGTCGCCGGTGGCGGCGGCGTAGTGCATCAGGGTCTTGGCCAGGCCGGCGGCGATGCCGACGTCCTGGTTGTGCGAGACGACCTCGACGCTCAGGTCCGGGTTGCCCGTGGGCTCACCGGTCCAGTCGTCGGGGGCCCCGCTCCACTCCATGTCGGCCGGGACGGCGAAGTCGCCGCCCTCGCCGACGGTGGTGTTGGCGATGGCCCAGGGCACCCAGGAGTCGAGGATGTCCCCGGCGCGCTCGTCCCCGCTGATGCGGTAGTACTCGGCCACGCGCTCGATGTCCCAGACCTGGAAGCCGAACCACCGGTTGGAGGGCGGGTCGTGCCAGACCGGCTTCTCGTCGTAGAACATGCCGTAGAAGGTGGGCGTGTCCGCGGGGGGCTGCGCGTAGGTGCCCTCCCAGCTGTTGGTCGCGCCGCCGGCGATGCCGCCGTCGGAGGACTGGAGCCACTGGAGGAACTCCAGCTGGCGGTCGAGGCTGGTGCCCCAGTCGTCGGCCCCGGTGGCCGACTGCGGCCGGAGCTCGTCGACCTCCGAGAGCGCGTAGGCGGCCATCACGTTCTGGTAGCCCTGGTGGGCGGAGGATCCGCCGATGCGCCAGGCCCAGGGGTACTGGGCGCTCTCCAGGGCGCCGCCCCAGGAGTAGTACCAGGCCATGAGGTAGTGCGCGGAGTCCTTGCCCGTTCCGGGCGGGCAGGACTGGGCGCCGACGCAGTCGCCGACCTCCTTGAAGTACTTGTCGAACATCGCGTAGCGCAGGTAGTCGCCCATCATCGCCGCGTTGGAGACGTTCTCCGCGATGGCGGACTCGTTGCCCTGCTCGCTCGCCCACTCGTGCGCGAGGTAGGCGACCTGGACGGCGCGCGCGTCGGCGTCGGGGGCGTTGGTGTAGCGCCACTGCTCCGAGGCCTGCGGGTCGTCGACGAACAGGTTGAGGTAGCCGGTGCCGTCGTCGCCGCCGTGCGCGAACGTCTCGCAGGAGGGGTGGGGCACGGTCTCCCAGACCGACTCGTTGGAGCCGCGCTGGAAGGTGTTGATGTAGGCGGGGGCCTCGTCGCTGCCGTCGCCGCAGAACCCGTAGCCGTACGTGTTGTCCACGTCCAGCAGCCAGTGCATGCCGTAGACCTCGTCGGTCCCGTAGGTGCTGCTGAGCTCGGCCGCGAGGGGGTCCTGTCCGGCCTCCACCCCCTGGTCGAGCGGCATCGGGTAGTCGCTGGGATCCAGGGACTCGGGGATGTAGGTGGCCGGCGACGAGGGGTCGTAGGCGCCGTTGGTGGGCTGGTCGGCGGTCCCGGGGATGATGAAGGCCTCCATGGAGGCCCAGGCGTCGTTGAACGGCTGCCAGTCGCCGGAGACGCGCCCGTAGGTCGCCTCCAGCCACAGGTAGTAGCTGAAGGCCTCCGAGGTGGTGGCGTGCCCGTGGTCGGGCGCCTCCACGATCAGGGTCTCCACGGAGTGGTAGGGGACGAGGAGGCCGTCGAACTCGCGGAAGTAGCCGCTGGACGGGTCCTTGATCTTGTCGTACTGCTCCAGGAAGGAGGCCTCGTACTCGGTGATCTCCGGGTTCTCGGCCAGGAGCGCGTCGGCCACGGGCGTGTACTCGTAGGTGGAGGCGGGCTCGGCGGGCCCGGCCTGGGCGGAGGGGGCCACCGTGAAGGTGGCCGCCACGAGTGCGGCGCTCACGGCCGCGGGGAGGGGCCACCGCCGTCTGCGGCGGCGGGTTGCGGGTCGGTCGGTCACATCGTTCTCCTCGGAGGGTGCCCCGCAGGGGCCTCTCCGGTGCCGCGGAGCAGGGGCGCGGCGCCCCGGGCGGTGCGTCGGCCGGGGTGTGGCGGCGCCTCGGCGGGGGCAGCGGGGGCCGAGACAGGGGGCTTGTGCGGGCCTTGAGGACGGGGGGCGCTGGCCGCGGCGGCGTCGGCGTCGACGGTGCGGGGCCATGGGGGGCGCGGTGTCCGCGCCGGTCTCGCTAGCGGTGCCTTCCGGTGCCCAGGGGGACCCGATCCCTTTTCGGGAGCGCTCCCATGAGCAGTGCCGAAAAGTTAACACCATTGATAAGCGCCTGCAATGGGGTCAACCAGAGGAATCCGGCCCAGGATTCGTGATCTACGGGGCTTTTCGGACAGACAGTGGGAAGCGTGCCCGAAGGAGGGACCGGAGACCGCGGGACCCTCCGTCCCGGGGCCCGTCGGAGCCGGGACGGGACCGGCCCCCGCGCCCGCTCCGGAACGCGCGCGACCGACGCGCCCCGTCCCCCGGGGCGTGTCGGTCCGCCGCGGCGGTCAGCCCTCGGCCACCGGCCAGTCGACCAGGGTGACGGGCTCGTCGCCGAGCACCCACGCGTCGTGGTTCGGCGGCAGGCACACGACCTGTCCGGCGTGCACCTCGCCCTCCGTGCCGTCGTCCATCTGCCAGCGCAGGGCGCCCGAGACGACGTAGGCGCGGTGGTTCGCCATGCACTTCGCGGTACCCCTGGACTCGGCCATGTCCACCGTCCAGCGCCAACCGGGCCGCAGGGTCATCCGGACGGCGGTGTGGCCTCCCACCCGCAGTGCCTCCGTGCGGGCCCGGTCGAGGACCTCGGTCTCCTCCGCCCGGGCGAAGTCGCCCGTCTCCGGCCGCGGGGCCGCGGGCTCGTCCCAGGCCTGCACCGTGGACTGGTGGGAGATCCGCCCGTCCCTCAGGTCGAGCATGGTCATGCTCATGACCCGGGTGCCGTCGGGGTAGGAGCAGCGCTCGGTGTAGGCGGCGTGGTCGGCGTCCACCACGCAGTCGAGGACCTCGTGGGTCATGTCGCGCGAGAAGACCTCGCGCAGGGCCGGCGCGATGGCGGCCTTCCCGTGCAGGACCGCCGGCCTGCTGGGCTGAGCCCTCTTGTCGATCATCTCCATCTCGGCGTCGTCCGCGAACAGCGCGAGCATCGCGTCGGCGTCCGCCGACTCGACGGCGCGCGTCAGCGCCCCGCCGTCGAACCGGGGATCCGTTTCGGTACGGGTGGACATCGTCCGGCCCTCCCCTCCCCGCCCGGGCGGCCAACCCTTGACCGGTCGGGCTCTCTACCCAGTCTGCGCCCGGTCCGGGTCCCGCTTTCGCCAAGACGGGGCCATCTCTGCACATGCGGCGGACGCGGAGGCCCCGGGCGCCGCCCCCTGCTGTCGGGGGCCGCCGGCCCGGGCCGCGGGGCGCGGGGCCGCGTTGCCCTCACACGGCCAGGTCGGCCGCGGGCGCGGGCAGCGTCGGCAGGAACGGGGCCGCGGACGCGGCGTCGCCGCCGCTCCAGTCCATGGCGAGGATCTGGGCGACGCTGCGCCGACCGGTCACGGCGCGGGCGAGCTCGAAGGCCGTGCCCCTGAGGGTGAGCGCGGCGCCCTCGCCGAGCGCCCACTCCTGGCCGGTGTCGGTCGCGACCACGCGCACCGGCGGGAGCTGCGCCGACCATCCCCCGGCCAGGCCGCCCAGCGGGAAGTCCGCGAGCTGGTCGGCGTCCTCGGTCTGCGCGGGCAGGCCGAGGGCGCCCCGGACGTCGTTCTCGTGGTGCCACACGTCCAGGGCGGGCAGGCTGTGGCGCCTGCGCCTCCGGGCGGTGAGGAGTTCCAGCAGGGCCGGGGTCGTGCGGGTCCACTCGGCGAGGACGGCCTCGAGGCCGTGGCCCTCCCGGTCGGCGACCTGGCGCGCGGTGACCTCGTCGCCGGCCGGAGGGGTGACGTCGCCGTGCACCACGTCGGCGCAGAGCCCGGCGAGGTGGGCGTAGACCTGCCTGACGGTCCAGTCGGGGCAGGCGGGCACGACGGTGCCGAGCTGCTCCCCGTCGAGGGTGGCGGCCAGGTCGAGCAGGCGGTTCTGACACGTCTCGTAGATGCGCGCGGAGTCCATCCCCCGAGCCTAACTAACAGCGTTAGGCCAGGGTGGGGCCGCCCCCGGGGAGGACGGTCCCCGCGGATGCCTCCCGGGTGCGGCTCCGGGGAGCGCGGGGGCCGCGGCGCCCCTACCCGCCCCGACGTGCACTGCTCGCTGCCTCGACCTGCCCGCCGCCCAGCTCGGCGGAGATGCGCGCGGCCACCGCGGCCACCTCCGGCCCCAGCCTGCGCACCTCGACCACCGGCAGACGGCTCACGAGGGAGGAGACGCTGATCGCCGCCACGGGGTCGCGGTTGTGGTCGAACACCGGTGCGGCGACGCAGCGGACCTCGGGCTCGTTCTCCCGGTCGTCGATGGCGTAGCCGCGCTCGCGCACCCGGCGCAGCTCCCCGGCGAGGACCGCCGGATCGGTCACCGTCCTCGCGGTGACCGCCGGCAGGCCCGCCGCCACCACGTCCTCCACGAGGTCGTCCGGGCAGAACGCGAGGATCGCCCTGCCCACCGCGGTGCGGTAGGCGGGCATCCTCGCGCCGATCCGCGAGGCCATCCGGACCGTGGCCGTGTTCTCCACCTTGTCCACGTAGACGACGTCGTGGCCGTCCAGCAGCACCAGGTGGCAGGTGTGCCCGGTGCGCCTCATGAGGTCGCGCAGGTGGTCCGAGGCGACCGAGCGCAGCTCCATGTCGTCCAGGTAGGCCTGCCACAGGGTGAGGGCGGCCGTGCCCAGGCGGAACCGTCCGCTGCGCGGGTCACGGGTGAGCAGGCCGTACTCCACCAGCGGAACGGACAGGCGCAGCACCGTGCTCTTGTTCACCCCCACGTTCTCGGCCACCTCGGTGAGGGTCGCGCCGCCGCTCCCGGCCGGGCTCGCCCGGACGAAGTCCACGATGGCCAGCGCGCGGCGCAGCGACGCCGACGAGTTGCGCCGGGGCGCCGGGGCCCGGTTCACCCCTTCACCGCCCCTCCCAGCCCCGAGGCGAGGCGGTGCTGCACGAACAGGAAGAACACCAGGACGGGGATCGTCATCAGGACCGAGCCCGCCATGATGCCGCCCCAGTCGTTCTGGTCCGGCTTGAAGAGCGACAGCAGGGCGATCGGCAGCGTCTGGTTCTCCTGCGCCGAGATGATGAAGGTCCGGGCGAACAGGAAGTCGTTCCACGTCATGATGAACGAGAAGATACTGCAGGCCACCACGCCCGGGGCCACGAGGGGGAAGAGCACCCGGGTGACGAAGGCGAGGCTTCCGGCGCCGTCCAGCCAGGCCGCCTCCTCCAGCTCCCGGGGGACCGCCGAGACGAAGCTGCGCAGCATCCAGATCGCCAGCGGCAGGGCGAACGCCGTGTGCACCAGCATGAGCGATCCCAGGTGGTTCAGGCCCAGTTCGGGGACCCCCTGGCCCACGGCGCGCATGAGGAAGAACAGCGGGATGGTCAGCGCCTCCACCGGGACCATCTGCGCCACCAGCACCATGACGAGCAGGGTGGTGCGGAGCCGGAAGCGGTAGCGGGTGAGCGCCACCGCGGCCAGGAACGCGCAGAGGGTCGAGGCGGTCACGACCACGACCGCCACCAGCGCGCTGTTCAGCAGGTACTGGCCGAACCCGTCGACCGTGAGCACCCGTCGGAACGAGTCCAGGGACGGGGCGAGGGTGTAGGGCGTGGTGTCGCCGGCCTCCAGTTCGGCGCGCGGCCTGAGCGCCGAGAGCAGCATCCAGTAGAGCGGCAGGGCGACGACCAGCGCGACGAGCAGTCCCGCGATGTCGTTCCTGAGTCGGCGGAGCGTCACAGGACCTCCCCTTGGCGGCGCAGGGCGCGCAGGTAGACGAGCGTGATCAGGAGGAGCAGCAGCGTGGTGATCACGCCGATGGCGGAGCCGAGCCCGTACTGGCCCGAGGCGAACGCCTTCTGGTACGCGTAGACGTTGAGCACGAGGTTCTGTCCGGCGATCCCGCCGCCCCCGGTCATGACGTAGATCTGCGTGAAGATCTTGAAGTCCCAGATGATCGACTGGATGGTCACGATGGTCACGGCCGGGCGCAGGATCGGCAGCATCACCGACCAGGCGATCCGGGACGTGGAGGCGCCGTCCAGACGCGCGGCCTCGACGACCTCCCCGGGGATGGCCCGGATGCCGGCGTAGAGGGTGACCATGACGAACGGGAACGAGCACCACACCACCTGCGCGCCGACGAGGCCGAAGGCCGACCACTTGTCGTAGGTCCAGGAGTGCCCGGTGAACTCGGTCAGGCCCAGCCCGGCGAGTGCCTGGTTGACCGGGCCGAGGGTGGGGTCGAACAGCAGGAGCCAGACCGCGCTGCCGGTGACGGCGGGCGTCGCCCAGGCCCCGAGTGCGGCGAGGAAGAGCAGGGTGCGCACCCAGGGGGTCAGCCGGGTGGCGAGCACGGCCAGCGCTCCGCCCACGGCGAGCGTGCCCGCGACGCACGCCGCGGCGAAGCCGACCGTGTTGAGCAGCACCTCCCAGAACTGGGCGTCCGCCAGCAGTTCACGGTAGTTCTGCCAGCCGACGAAGCGCAGGGGCTCGGCGCCCGTGACCTGGGGCTGGCGGTAGTCGAAGAAGGAGACGAGCACCAGCTGGTAGAGCGGGTAGACGAGCATCCCGCCCAGCACCACCGCGGCGGGCACCAGGTACACCCAGGGTTCGACCCTTCGGCTCCGGTTGCCGGAGGGCCCGCCGGTCGGGCGGCGGCGAAGAGCTGTCCGGTTGTCCATGTCGGCGCGTCACCCCCGCCCGAAGGCGTCGTCGAGGGCCCGAGCCGCCTCGTCCGCGGCCTGGTCGACCGAGGCGTCTCCCGCGGCCAGGCGCTGCACCATGGCCGGCAGGATGCCCTCGGCGTCGACGGTCGCCCAGGAGGGGGTGACCGGGACGAACCGGGTGCCCGCGTCGATGGTCTCGACGAAGGGGGCGATCTCGTCGTCGGAGGCGGCCAGCTCCGCCCGGACGTCGGTGAAGACGGGCAGGTTGCCCATGGCCTCGTACATGCGCAGCTGGTACTCCTTTCCGGCCAGCAGCTTCACGAACTCCACGGAGAGCGTGCGCCGCTGGGTTCCGGCGAGGACGCCGAGGTTGTTGCCCCCGGCGAAGGCCGGGGCGATGCTGCCGGGCTCGGTGCCCGGGAGCGGTACGACCGCGGCGTCGTCGGCGATGTCGCTGGCGCGCACCGCGTTGAGGTTGAAGTTGCCCCCGATGGTCATCGCGGCGCCGCCGGCCACGAAGTTCTGCACGGAGGCGTCCCCTCTCATCTCCGAGCAGGTCTGGGGCGGGCACACGTCGTCGGAGAGGATCTGCCCGTACAGCTCCAGGCCCTCCTTGGCCTCGGCGGAGTCGATGGTCGCGGTGTAGGAGCCGCCGTCGGGTTCGGCGATGTCGCCGCCGTGCGCCCAGACGAACGGCATCATCGCGTAGGTGTAGGCGCCGCCGGCGGAGACGCCCAGCATCCGCGGGTCGTCCTCGCGCACCGCCCGGCCGGTCTCCACGACCTCCTGCAGGGTCCGGGGGACCTCCAGCCCGAGGTCCCCGAGGACGTCGGTGCGGTAGTAGAGGGCGCGCACGCCGAGGAACCAGGGCACGCCGTAGTCGGCGCCGTCGACCCGGGCGGTGGCCGCGACGTCGTCGGAGATGTCCGCGCGGGGCTCCCAGTCGGCCAGGTCCTCGGTGAGGTCGGCCAGGCCCGCGGACTCCACGTACCCGGCCAGGTCGGTGTTGCCGTACTCGGCGACGTCGGGGGCGGAGGCGGGGTCGAGGAAGGCACCCTGGAAGCGCTCCGCGCGGGTCTCCACCGGGATGTACTGGACCTCGACCTCGACCCCGTCGTGCGCGGCCTCGAACTCCTCCACCGCCGCCGCCACGACCCGCTCCTTGGGGGCCTGGTCGACCTCGGAGAACAGCCAGACGCGGAGGGTTCCCTCCGTCTCGTCGACACCGGAGGCGGCGCCGCTGGTCTGGAGGGGCGCGCACGCGGAGACAAGGGCGGCAAGCCCGAGGAGCGCGCAGGCGCGCGCGGGTCCTGAGAATCGCATCGGTACTCCCTCACCAGGCCGGTGGGGTGGGGTCGGTGGGGACCGACAGCCTGGTGGAGTGACCGTAGTCACTCGGTCCGACTCCGTTGAAGGGAGGAGTGCCAATGTTGTGCAGGGCACAACGGAGGCGCGCAGTGCAGTGCACTGCGCGCCGTGGATCCGCCCCGGTCGGGCGTGTTCGGGGTGCGGCGGGGGGTCAGGCTCCCAGGCCGGACATCAGTTCCGCGAACGACGTGGGCTCCTCGTAGGGGTCGTCGGCCCCGGGGGCGTGGTCGGCCGCGAGCAGGGCCAGCTGCCGTGCGGCGCGGTCGACGCGCTCGGACAGCTCCCGACCGCCGCCGCCTCCCGCCCCCCAGTCCTCCGAGGCCGCGTACACGCCGGTCGGCACGACCACGGAGCGGGTGTAGGCGAACATCGGGCGCAGGGCGTGCTCCAGCACCAGCGAGTGGCGCGGGCTGCCGCCGGTCGCGGCGACGAGCACCGGCGTCCCGTCCAGGGCCTCGGGCTCGACGATGTCGAAGAACGACTTGAACAGGCCGCTGTAGGAGGCGTTGAACACGGGGGTCACGGCGATGACGCCGTCGGCGGCGGCGATGTCCTCCAGGACCCCGGGGAGCTCCCCGGTGGGCACCCGGGTCGTCATGGCGTTCATGATGTCGTGGGCCAGGTCGCGCAGCTCCACGACCCGGGTCTCGGCCTTCTCCCCCCGGTCGGCCAGCGAGGCCTCGGTGGCGGCGGTGAGCCGGTCGGCCAGCAGCCGGGTGGAGGACGGGGTGCTCAGCCCCGCCGACACGGTGACGATCCTTCGGGTGCTCATGCCTGGCCTCCACGCGAAAGGTTTTCTAAGAAGAAGTTTCCTGGAAAGGGTAACACTCGGAACGTCCGGCCCCCGGGGCCTATTCCCCGTGACCGGTCGGCCGAGCTCCTCGGGAACGCATGAGTTTCCCCCGCACCACCTGGGGGAACGCCCCGGCGCCCGTGCGGCTCACGTGTAGGGCCCTTCCCTGCGGCTATGTGCCTGGGAGGAGACGTCCCCTAGCGCGGAGGAAACGTCACATGAACGCACGTACCAGACCGTCGAGCGTCACCGCGGTCCTCGTCCTGCTGATCCTGATCACCCTCTACCAGCTCGGAGCCGGCGGGCTCGCCCTCCTCGGCGGGTTCGCCGCGCAGGCCGCGCCCTCGATGCCGACCGCGACCGAGGTCCCGGCCTGGGCCATCTTCGTGGCCGCCGCCGTCGCCCTCGTGTACGGGGCCGCCTCGCTGGCGCTCACCGTCATGGTCGCCCGGGGCCGTCCCGCGGCGCGGCCCGCGGCCCTGGGCGTCAACGCCGTCTACGGCGTGGGCATCCTCGCCCTGGCCTTCACCCCGGTCGCGGGGCTCCCGGAGCTCGTCGCCGCCGCGTTCGCCTTCACCGTGATCGCGCTGCTCTACTCCGGGGGCGCCAGGGCGTACTTCGCCGGGAGCGCCTCCCCGGCGGCGCCGGGCACCCTCGCCTGACACCCGCTCCGGGGTGCGGGGCGCACCCGCACCCCGGGCCGGGCGGGCCGGGGCTCAGGCGCGGCCGGTCTGCCCACCCTTGTCGCCCCCGGCGCCCTTGGCCGCCAGCAGGGAGGCGTGGGTCGGGGCGTCGGGGACGTGGGCGGGCCGCCCGGCCGCGAACTCCTTGCGCAGCACCGGGACGACCTCCTCGCCGAGCAGGTCCAGCTGCTCCAGGACCGTCTTCAGCGGCAGGCCGGCGTGGTCCATGAGGAAGAGCTGGCGCTGGTAGTGGCCGAAGGAGTCCCGGAAGGCCAGGGTGCGGTCGATGACCTCCTGCGGGCTTCCCACGGTCAGCGGGGTCTCGCGGGTGAACTCCTCCAGGCTGGGCCCGCCGCCGTAGACGGGGGCGTTGTCGAAGTAGGGGCGGAACTCCTTGACCGCGTCCTGGGAGTTCTTGCGCATGAAGACCTGCCCGCCGAGGCCGACGACGGCCTGGTCGGCCTTGCCGTGGCCGTAGTGCTCGAAGCGGCGCCGGTACAGGGAGATCAGCTTCTTGGTGTGCGTGGCCGGCCAGAAGATGTTGTTGTGGAAGAAGCCGTCACCGTAGTACGCGGCCTGCTCGGCGATCTCCGGGCTGCGGATCGAGCCGTGCCAGACGAACGGCGGCACCCCGTCCAGGGGCCGGGGCGTGGAGGTGAAGCCCTGGAGGGGGGTGCGGAACTTGCCCTCCCAGTTGACGACGTCCTCCCTCCACAGGCGGTGGAGCAGGTTGTAGTTCTCCAGCGCCAGCGGGATGCCCTGGCGGATGTCCTGGCCGAACCAGGGGTAGACGGGGCCGGTGTTGCCGCGGCCCATCATCAGGTCCACCCGGCCGTCGGCCAGGTGCTGCAGCATCGCGAAGTCCTCGGAGATCTTCACCGGGTCGTTGGTGGTGATCAGCGTGGTGGAGGTGGACAGGATCAGCTTCTCGGTCCGCGCCGCGATGTAGCCGAGCATCGTCGTCGGGGAGGACGCCACGAACGGCGGGTTGTGGTGCTCTCCGGTGGCGAAGACGTCGAGGCCGACCTCCTCCGCCTTGAGCGCGATCGCGACCATCGCCTTGACCCGCTCGGCCTCGGTCGGCGTGCGTCCCGTCGTCGGGTCGGTGGTCACGTCGCTGACTGAGAAGATTCCGAACTGCATGGCCTGCTCCCCGATATTGTTTCCTGAGAAGTAATTTCCTATGAAGATATCACGGGGAACGGGTGGGGCGACACAGGTATTCCCCGGCGCTCCCGGAGCGGAGGGCGTGGACGGCGGCGCCCCGAGGGACCGCCGCCCCGGGGTCCGGGGCGCCCCGTGCGGGAGGAGGGGTCCCCTCGGTTCATGGGTCCCCTCCCCCCGCCTCCGACCGCCCCGCTCCCTCACCCAGGGGAGGCGCTCCGGGCGGCGGCCCCGGGTTCCGCCTGCGGGGAACCGCCGGCCATGGCGACCTCGACCCCCTCCCTGGTGCCCCAGCGGGTGATCCGCCTGCAGGTCAGCATCGCGTAGAGGTACAGGGGCCGCAGCACCAGGAGCCTCCACACCGCGGCCGCGGGGGAGACCAGGTACAGCAGGAGCAGGTAGCCCGCCGACTCGTCGCTCCTGCGCACGGTGAACAGGCGCAGCGCCATGATGTAGTTGATCGCCAGGCCGATCACGAGTGCGGCGACCGCGATGGACCTCCACTGTTCGCGCAGGCCCTCGTCGCACAGCACGAGCAGCGGAACCGCGTAGGCCACGAACATGTGCAGGTACTCGGTCACCGTCCCCCAGAACACCACGCCGCGCAGCGGCATGTACCTCAGCCACCACAGGTGCCGCACCGTCGTCCCCCTCATCCAGCGCAGCTGCTGGCCGAAGTAGTGGCGCGGGCGCTCCGGGACGAGGGTGAAGACGATCGCGGACGGCTGGTGGACGGTGTCGCCCTTGAGCAGGGCGTAGAAGGTGAGCATGGAGTCGTCGTTCATCTGCATGGGACGGCCCCAGAAGTGCTCGTTCTCGTAGGCCCCCGCGCTCTCGCGGACCGTCTGTGCCCGGTAGAAGGCCAGGGTGCCGGAGTTGATCGTCACCCGGCGCAGGACCGACTGGGCGCTGCGCAGGCCCCGGGTGAACGGCAGGTAGAGCACACAGGTGAGCCTGGTGAGCAGGTTGGCGTCCCTGTTGAGCACCAGGACGTGGCCCGCCACCGACTGCACCCGCGGATCGGCGAAGGGCGCGAGGCCCTCCCTCACGGCGTGGCGGTCGAGCACCGAGTCGCTGTCGAGGGTGACGAAGACGTCGGCGTCGTCCTCGGCGAGCACGTGCATCTGGGCGAAGCGCTTGCCGCGGTTGGCGGTGCGGTCCCAGGTGGCCTCCACCCCGAGGCCGGCGGCCCGGGCGAGGAACGCGTCGCGGATGCCGCCGTAGTCCACGGGCTCCCCGTCGGCGTCCACGGACCCGTCGTCGACGACCCGCACACGGTCCACCGTGCGGCTCTGCGCGAGGACCGAGTCCAGGCACGCGCGCAGGACCAGCGGGTCCTCGTTGTAGACGGGGACCTGGACCGTCACGGTCAGGGAGTCGAGCGCCACCTGTTCGTCGGCGGTCGCGCGGACGGGCCTCTCCAGCCAGGCGAAGGGCGCCCACCACAGGAGCAGGAACGAGGCGAGCCACACCATGGCCAGGCTCGCCCGGGGTTCGTGGAACCCGCCGACCGCGCCGACCACGTGGGCCATGCCCCACACGGTGAACGCGGCGAACGCGAGCATCCCCAGGAACGCCATCGCGCCGGGGCGCGCGGTCCTGGCGGTGGGCAGGACCGGGTCATGCGGCGGCCGGGTCCGGCCCCCGGACCGGTCCGCGTCGCGGAAAGTGAGGGTCATCGCTCCAGCGGCCCCCTGTCCCGGCGGAAGGAGACGCGGACGAGCAGCGCTCCGGCGACGACCAGGACGAGGCCGACGACGACCAGCCAGAGGTAGCCGGCGGCGAACCCCGTCGCTGCGAGCGTCGCTCCGGAACCTGTGGAGTACCCGTAGGGCATGTGGACTTCCTCGAGATCGGGTGACTTTACGTCACATGTCTCCCACGGAACGTCCTCGCCTCCAAAAGAGAAAGGCCAATTTCACGCAAAGACCGGGGCATGGTTCGCGAACCGCTCCGCCGGGGGTGCGGACACCGGAGCGTGCGCGGGACCGACATGTCCGGAACGCTGTACCGGAGCCGGTGGCCGAGCGGTCCGCCGGACGGTCGGCCCGGCCCGCTCCGGCACTCCGTCCACAGGCCGGAGGCCGTCTGTTCACGCGGATGTGGTGCGCGGGTATGACCATGCCCAGGGACCGGACACCTCCCGGGGAAGGGAGACCGGTGCGACGCAAGCCGAACGGTCGTCACCGCGTGCTATCCCTGACCCGAACCCCGCGGTCACCGGGAGTCACGGCGACCGGGACGTCCGAGCACGTGATCACACGAGAAGGAGGAGGGCGCGCCCCACCGGCCCCCGCGCCCGGAACCCCATGGCCACCACCCTCGACCCCCGACGCGACCCCTCCGCACCGGCCACCGACCGCACCGACCGCGAGCCCGTCGTGCTCGCGGACGCCTTCGGCGACGTCCTCGCCGCCCTCACGGACCTGGACCCCGACCTGGCACTCGTGCCCGACGCCTGACACGCCGACCGGCGGGACCCCGCCCCTGCGGCCGGGGTCCCGCCCGCTCCCCTCCCGTCAGCGGGGGGAGACCCCCTCGGGGTGCTCGGGCAGGTAGGACCACACCAGCTCGATCGGGCCGCGCAGGTGGGCGTTGAACTCCGCCAGCTCCTCCGCGGGCACCCACAGCTCCAGGATCGTGCGTCCGCCCGCCTGCCTCACGGGGTACCGGGACGCGAATCCGGCGTCCACGCGGAACCGGGTGACGTGCCCCTCACCGTCGCGTGGCAGGTTCCACTCCCTGGCGATCCTCTCCGCGTACCCCCGGTTCAGGACCGGGTAGAAAATGGGCTGCTCCGGCAGCCGCGGCGGCCACTCCCGCCAGCCGGAATCCCTGGCCAGGGCGAGTTCCCGGGGCCCTGTGGGCCGCCACAGGGTCATCGTCCCCGGCGTGCCCGCGCCCCCTGCTGTGCTGTTCACAGCAGGAGCATAGACATCCCTTGCCCCAGTCAGCACCCGCTTTTTACCGGCCGGACCGAAAATCGGTGCGAGGAACGGGAACACCACAATCAGACGAAGCGTTCTCACAGGTGAAGCGCCCCAGACCGAACCCCGACCCCGTAGTCTTCCCACACCCACCCAGGTCCTGTGAGGCGCTCCCACCACAAACCAAGCGCGGATGCACGCGCTCGTGTCGGCAATGGGGGTTTCCGGCACGTATTCAGTCGCTGCATCCGCCTTCCCAGCGGCCAGACCGCACTCAGTGCACACTGGCCGCGCCCGCTGTGGCCCGCGTTGGGGGACGTGGGCCACAGCTACGTCCGGGGACGTGCCGCCACACCGGCACGTCCCCGGACCCTTTTCACCGCCCTTCCCCCGACCGCCGCTCCCCGTGCCTCCCGCACGTGCGCGTGCCGGGGTCGCCCCGCCGCTCCGGCGGAAGGCCGGGGCCCGCCCGCGGGACGAGGCCCCCGGCACGGACCCCCGGCTCCCACATCTCCTCCGCGAGGTGTCGCGCCCTCCCGGCGCCCCGCGCCGAGGACGCGGACGGCACCCGGACGGCCGGGGCCGCGCCCCGCAGTACGATGCGCTTACACCAGCGAGTCCGAGGGGACGCAGATGCCGAAGCCCGGTGACCCCGACGCGGGCGGGCCCGGGGGGCAGCGGCCCGCCCGGCGCCCGACCATGGCCGACGTCGCCGCCCGCGTGGGCGTCTCCCGGCAGCTGGTCTCCCTCGTCCTCGGCGGGCGCCCCGGCCCCAGCGCCTCCGCCCGCGAGCAGATCCTGCGCGCGGCCGAGGAGCTCGGCTACCGGGCCGACACCGCCGCCCGCCTCCTGCGCCGGACGCGCAGCCGCCAGGTCGGCGTGCTGTTCACCCTGGAACACCCCCTCGACGCGCACGTGGTCGAGGCCGTCTACCCGGTGGCGGCCGAACTCGACTACAGCGTCGTCCTCAGCGCCATGCTGCCCACCCGCACCGAGCGCGAGTCCGTCGACGACCTCCTGGGCCTGCGGTGCGAGGCCCTCATCCTCATCGGCATGTCCGCCGCCGCCCCGGCCGACCTGGCCAAGGTCGCCGAACTCGTGCCGGTGGTGGAGATCGGGCAGCGCACCGGCGCGCCCGGCACCGACAGCGTCCGGACCGCCGACGCGCGCGGGGTCCGCCAGGCCGTCGACCACCTGGTCTCCCTGGGGCACGGCGACATCGCCCACGTCGACGGGGGCGACCTGCCCGGAGCACGTGAGCGCCTGAGGGGGTACCGGGAGGGGATGGCCGCCCACGGGCTCTCCGGGCGCGTCGACGTCCTCCCCGGCGACTACACCGAGGAGTCCGGGGCCCGGGCGGCGCGCACGCTGCTCTCCCGGGTCCGGCCCCCGACCGCCGTGGTCGCGTGCAACGACCTGTGCGCCCTGGGCCTGGCGGGAACCCTGGTCCGCGCCGGGACCTCCGTTCCGGACGACATGTCCGTGGTGGGCTACGACGACAGCCGCACGGCCCGCCTGCCCTTCCTGCGGCTCACCTCCGTGCGCCAGGACGCGGCGCAGATGGCCCGGCTCGCGGTCCGCTCGGTGGCCGAGCGCCTGGACGACGGGCGCACCGGGAGCCGACACCTGGTCTTGGAGCCCGTGCTCACCGTCCGGAGCAGCACCGGACCTCCTCCGCGGCGCTGATCCGGCCCCGCCGGGGCGGCCCCTCCGGGGCCTGCCCCCGCTGCGGGTCCGGCCCGGACGCGGGAGTGGTGAGGCTCTCCCCCCGCACGGGACAGATCACACCGGAATCGTTTGAGAACCCCCCGGCCGTGCTGCGAGGCTGGATTTAGCACGTGCCAAACGACCCTTGCGCGCCTCGGCGCTCCGGCAGGGTCGCCGAGGCGCGGGCTTTCCGGGCGACGGCGCCCGCCGCGATCCCCGTCTCTTCCCCGTCCCTTGTCTGGAGGGCCCACCCATGCCTCTGGCCCTGCTCGCCCTGGCCCTCGGGGCCTTCGCCATCGGTACCACCGAGTTCGTCATCATGGGACTGCTGCCCGACGTCGCCGCCGACCTCGGCGTCTCGGTCCCCACCGCCGGCTACCTCATCTCCGCCTACGCGCTGGGCGTGGTCGTCGGCGCGCCGCTGCTCACCGCGCTCAGCACACGGGTCCCCCGCAAGACGGTCCTGCTGCTCTTCATGGGACTCTTCCTCGCGGGCAACCTCGCCACCGTCCTGGCGCCCTCCTACGGGGCCGTCTTCGCCTCCCGGGTCCTGGCCGGCCTGCCGCACGGGGCCTTCCTCGGCGTGGGATCCCTGGTCGCCGCGCAGATGGCCGGCCCCGGCCGCCAGGCGACGGCGGTGTCGCGCGTCCTCCTGGGCCTGACCGTGGCCAACATCGTCGGGGTGCCGGTGGGCACCTTCCTGGGCCAGGCGATGGGATGGCGCGCCGCCTTCCTGGTCGTCTCCGGCATCGCCCTGCTCGCCACCCTGGGCGTCGCGGCGTTCGTGCCGCGCCAGCCCGCGGCGCCGGGGGCTGGCCTGCGCCAGGAGCTGTCCGAGCTGGGACGCCCCCAGGTCGTGCTCGGCCTGACCACCGCGGTCTTCGGTTTCGCCGGGGTCTTCGCCGTCTACAGCTACGTCTCGCCGATGATGACCGAGCTGGCGGGGATGTCCGCGTCGTCCGTGCCGGTCGTCCTGGCCCTGTTCGGGGTCGGCATGACCCTGGGCTCCCTGGTCGTGGGGCCCCTGGCCGACCGCGCGCTGCGCCCCACCATCTACGGCTCCCTCGCCGCGCTGGCGATCGTGCTGGCGCTGTTCACCGTGACCGTGCACAACCCCTGGACGGCGGCGGTCAGCCTGGTCGTCCTGGGGGCGGTGGGGTTCGGCGTGTGCACCCCGCTCCAGGTCCTGGTGATGAACAGGGCCGGGGCGGCGCCGACCATGGCCGCGGCCTCGAACCACTCCGCCTTCAACCTGGCGAACGCGGGCGGGGCCTGGCTGGGCGGCGTCGGGATCAGCGCGGGCCTGGGCTACACCTCCCCCGCCGCGATCGGCGCGCTGCTGGCCGTCGTGGGCCTGGGCATCGCCGTGCTGGCGGGCTTCCTGGACCGCCCCCGCGCGGGAGGCGCCCGGGAGGGCGCCGGGGCGGAGTCTCCGAGCTTCAGCACGGCCCCCTGAGTCCGGGCTGCGCCGGGGAGGCCGAAGCAGCCTCCCCGGCGCGGGAGGTCCGGCCCCGGAAGTTTCCGGGCCGTGGTCGACGGCCCGGAACCCGTTCGGTTTCTGACCCCGGCCAGTTCGGATCAGGGCTCACGAGGGCGGCATGGGGAGAACGCCGAACTCGATGTTGCTGATCTCGCGGTCGAGTGCGGCACCCTGGTGCAACTGGGTCAGGCTGATGCCGCCGGCCCAGGGACGTTCCACGCCTTCGGCGTGGCCCGCGCCCCCGATGACCACATCCCCGTCGGCGTGCCAAGCTCCGACCCGTTCCGTGCCTCCGTCACGGCGACCGTCGATGTAGAGGGTGAGCGTTCCGTCAGTGTGGTCGTACACACCAGCGAGGGACACCCACTCGCCGATCGGCGCGGACGCGGTCGATGTGACACGGTGGACCTCGACCGACCCGGTACCGTCCCGGACGGGCACCTCGAAGACCCAGCGTCCGAGTCCGGCGTCGTAGCCGAGCGCGAAGCCGCTGGTTCCGGAGCCGCTCTGGGACAGTGCGACCGCGTCCGCTCCTCCGTCGTCAAGGCGCACCCACGCCGAGGCGGTGAAACTGCGATCGGTCCGCACGGCGGGTCCGTCGGTGCGCAGGTGCTCCCCTTCAGCGGCGTCGAGGAGAATTCCAGGTTCGAAGACCCAGTCGTTGAACACGCCCTCCCACACCGTGTCGGGGTTGCCGTGGAGTGTCGCATCCAGCCCGTGGTCCGAGGTGTCATCGGCTGTGTCACCCTCGACCTCACGGAGCCACCAGGTCCCCTCCGGAACGACCGGCTGGTTGGCCGTCTGCCAGATCTCGGATCGCCTGTCGGACGCCTCATCGTCCTCCGTGGTGAGGGCGCGATTCCACGCCAGCACGTCGTCGACCGCTCCGGGCCACGTGCCCGCGAACCCGCCACCGGCCTGACCTCCCCCGATGACGAAGGCCCCTTCGGCCGTATCCGCCGGGGTCTGCTCGACCGTCTCCTGGTGCACGCCGTCCACGTACAGCGAGAGCTCGCCCGTGGAAGGATCGGAGGATCCGGTCAGCCTGGTCCAGACCCCGGTCTGCACGGGGGCGCTCGAGGACGCCCTGTGATCGAACCCCGCGTCCGGGCCGTCCCGACCGGCCCGCTGGAACACCCACGCGTCCTCGGAGGCGTCGTAGCCGAGCTGGAAACCGCTGACGTGCTCACCGTCCTGGGAGACGGCGACGGCGTCCTCACCCGTGTCGTCCAGACGCACCCAGGCCGTCACCGTGAACGCGCCGGAGGTGTCGACGACCGACTCCTCCGTACGGAGGTGGCCGTCGGACGTGACGACCGCCGCACGCTCCAGGCGGTAGGCGGCTCCGGTGCGCGCCCCCACCCTCCCACGGGTCCAGTCGATCACGCCGGTACCCTCGGCGGCCCTTCCATCGATCATGTAGTCGTGCGCGACGGCCCCCTCTCCCTCGTCGAGGCGGAAGTAGGCGACCGGATTCGCCAACGGCGCCACCATGAAGGAGTGCACGCTCGCGCAGGAGGACGAATTGCCGTGGGCGTCCACGGAACGCGCGTACAGCCTCTGCGGACCGTCCCTGGTCGGCGTGATCGACACGGTCGCCGACCCGCCGGGGGCGTCGGCCTCCACCCGCGTCGCACACGAGCCGCCCAGACCGTAGTAGAAGGCGACCGCGTCGTCCACGCCGTTGGCGTCGAACGTGAAGTCGCCCGGCTGCCCAGGTGCACCGTGGAACCTGTTGTCGGCGGGGTAGTCGTCGGAGGTGACGGTCGGCGGCGCCGCGGGCTTGCTCGTGCTGATCTCGATCCAGCACCGGTCGGACCACTCGCCCCACGCCCGGGTGTCGTGGCCCCGGGCGCGGTAGCCGATCAGGACCTCCTCGGGCAGGTTCCTCGCGGTGACCGAGCGCGACACGGGGGGAGCGCCAGGAGCCTGCGAGACGTACGCGGAGTCCGCGCTGCCGAGCGGTTCCTCCGCGCCTTCGAGGCCCCACTCGAACTGGGCCTTGACCTGCTGGGACACCGTGGCGGCGTCGGGGTGGGCGATGAGCGCGCCCAGGGTGAGCGCAGTGCTGTTGAGAAGGGTGGGATCGTCCGGGTCCGTGGAGCAGACCTCGCCTCGCGCGGTGAGCGTGGAGGTGTCGGGGCGGTCGGGCGGACGGATGTCCTCGGCCAGTGCGGGGGACTGCCCGAGGAGGGAGAGGGCCAGTGCGAGGGCGGCCGCGGCCGCCGTCGTACGGGTCAGGGAACGACGCATGTGGGGGACGCCTGTCTGGCTGGGGCCCGCGTACGGGCTTCGAAACAGAACAGGAAGAAATTACCCAGAACCCCACATAGGCAACAAGAGTCGCTTTTCGCCCACAAGGTCCGACACTCGCCCTGACATCGGGGTAAACCCCTGCCCCCGTGTCCGGTCATGGCCACCGGACCGCCGGGCGCGGGAGGAGGCGGGCCGTCGGCAACGTCCCGGGCGCCGGCGCGTCCCCCGCGCACACGTGGGGCCGGGCCCTCATCGGCCCGGTCCCACGTGTGTCGGGTCCCGTCGCGCGTCAGGTGCGGCCGGGCAGGGTGCGGCTGCGCCCCCGGAACTCGGCGACGACCTCCTCGCCCCGGCGCACGGTGACGTCGTAGAGGCCGCTGCGGCCGAACAGCGTCCGCTCCTGGGCGGTGGCCACGAGCTCGTCGCCCTCGTGGGCGGCGGCCACGAAGGTCACGTCCGCGCCGGAGGCCACCGTCACCCCTCCCCCGTCCGTGTTGCACGCGCAGGCGAAGGCGGTGTCGGCGAGGGTGAACACGTATCCGCCGTGGGCGATCCCGTGCCCGTTCACCATCATCGGGCCGACGGTCATCTCCACGACCGCGGTGCCGTGGTCGGCCCGGACCAGGCGCATCCCCAGGTTCTTGGACGCGCGGTCGGCCTCGAACATCCGCCAGGCGGTCTCGTTGCGGGCGCTCACGAGTCGAAGTCCACGGTCACGGTGTCGGTCTCGGGGACGGACTGGCAGGACAGGGCGTACCCGGCCTCCACCTCGGCGTCGCTGAGCGCGTAGTTGCGCAGCATCCGCACCTCCCCCTCGCAGACCCTCACCCGGCAGGTCCCGCACACGCCGCCCTTGCAGGCGAAGGGCAGGTCGGGGCGGTAGCGCTGGGCCGCGTCGAGCACAGGTACGCCGCGCGGCAGGGTCAGGGTGCTGGTTCGGCCGTCCAGGACGACGGTGACCTCGCTGGAGGGCCCCTCCACCCCGGGCTCCTCGTGCCTGGCCTGAGGGGGCGGCTCCGCACCCTCGACGAAGAACAGCTCCTGGTGGATGCGGTCGCCGGGCACGCCGCGGCCCTCCAGGACCTCCCTGGCGTCGGTGACCATCCCGTAGGGCCCGCAGAGCCACCAGTGGTCGGCGGCGTCGGCGGCGACGACCGTGTCCAGGAGCGCCTCCAGCTTCCCGCCGTCCAGGCGCCCGGTGAACAGGTCGGCCTCGCGCGGCTCGCGGGAGAGCACGTGCACCAGCTCGAAGCGGTGCCCGTACGCGTCCTTGAGGTCGGCCACGTCGTCGGCGAACATCACCGTGTCGCTGCGGCGGTTGCCGTACAGCAGGGTGACGTGGGACCCGGTGCGGCGCAGCAGGGACGAGGCCATCGACAGCACCGGGGTGATGCCCGAGCCGGCGGCGATCATCACGTGGCGGGCCGAGGCGCCCAGGTCGGGGCTGAAGCGTCCGGTGGGCGCGCCCACCTCGACCTCGTCGCCCGGCCGGACCTCGTTCACCAGCCATCCGGAGAACAGGCCGTCGGGTACCAGGCGCACGCCCACGCGGGGGGCCTCCCCGACAGGGGCGCAGATGGAGTAGCTGCGCCGTTCCTCCACGCCGTCGACCTCGCGGCGCAGGGTGAGCGACTGCCCGGGGGCGAACGCGTACTCCTCGGCCAGGTGGTCGGGCACCTCGAAGGTGACGGCGACGGCGTCGTCGCACAGGCGCTCGACGGCGGCCACGCGCAGCCGGTGGAAGGCGCCCCGGCGGCGCGGCGGGGCCTGCCCGGCGTCGGTGACGGGTGTGGTCACTGTCAGATCTCCTTGACGTGCTCGAACGGTTCGAGGCAGGACCGGCAGCGGTGGAGCGACTTGCAGGAGGTCGCGCCGAACCGGGACAGTTCCTCGGTGTCGGCCGCGCCGCACAGCGGGCAGCGCGGAACGGTGCGGGTGGGCATCAGGGTCAGCGGCACGGGCCCCGGCGCCCGGCGGGGCGCCCCGCCGGGCGGTGAGATGCCGTTCTCGGAGAGCTTGCGCCTGCCCTCGTCGGTGATCCAGTCGGTGGTCCAGGGCGGGGACAGCTCGGTGCGCACCTCCACCCGGTCGAAGCCCGCGCCGCGCACGGCCCGGTCCACGTCGGCGCGCATCTCGGCCAGCGCAGGGCAGCCGGAGTAGGTGGGGGTGATCCACACGGCCGCGGTCCCGTCCTCCTCGATCTCGACCCGGCGCAGGATGCCCAGGTCGGCGAGGGTGAGCATGGGCAGTTCGGGGTCGGTGACCGCCGCGGCCGCCGCCCGGGCGCGTTCGGGGCCGGTGGTCCGGTCCGTGGCTACCATGTCGCCTCCGGGTGCTCCCTGGCCACCTTCTGGAGTTCGTCGAGCAGCGGGGCGAGGAGTTCGGTGTGCCTGCCGTCGCGCCCGGCGGTGGCGCTCTCGGGGAAGGGCGCGGGGGCGTCCAGCGTGGCCTCGACCAGCACCCGGGCGAGGACGGCGTGGACCTCGTCGCGCACGGTGGCCGGGTCCACGCCCACGCCCTGGCCGGCCAGGCGCGCCTCGACGGGGTGGGTGGCGAAGAGTTCGCCGGTGAGCGGCCACACGGCGGCGACGGCCTCGGCCGTGCGCTCGCGGGAGTAGGGGGTGCCGTCGCCCAGGCGGAGGGTCCAGGAGACCGCGTACTCGCGGTGGTAGGCGAGTTCGTTGACCGCTTTGGCGGCGATCGCGGCGAGCACGGGGTCCTTGCTGTCCGTGAGCCGGGCGAACAGGGCGAGCCGGGAGCTGGACAGGGCCAGCAGGGTGACCACGGCCCGGGCGAAGTCGCCCCGGGGGGCCTCGGCCAGGTGCACGTTGCGGAACTCGGTGGGGCCCCGCCGGTAGGCGAAGGCGTCCTCGTCGCGGCCGGTGCCGTCGGCCTGGCCGGCGCGGGCCAGCAGCAGGCGCGCCTGGCCGAGGAGGTCGAGGGCGATGTTGGCCAGCGCCACCTCCTCCTCCAGTTCGGGCGCGTCGGTCACCCATTCGACGAGGCGCTGCGCCTGGACGAGGGCGTCGTCGCCGAGCATCTGGCAGTACAGCGCGAGGTCGCCGCCGTCCACCCCCGCGGGGAGGGTGGTGTCCACGCCCGCGAGGGCGTCGGTGAAGCCGGTGCCGAAGGCCCAGCGGGCGTCGCCGCCGTGCTCCTCGGTCAGGGCGGTGAAGATGGTGTCGCCACTCATGGTTGTTTCCTTTGGCCTCGTGTTCCCCGGTCCCGTCGTCCGCGCTAGATGTGCGGGACGTCCTCGGGGATGGGGTAGAAGGTCGGGTGGCGGTAGACCTTGTCACCGCTGGGCGCGAAGAAGGGGTCCTTCTCGTCGGGGCTGGACGCGGTGATGTCCTGCGCGAGCACCACCCAGATGCTGACGCCCTCGTTGCGTCGGGTGTAGAGGTTGCGGGCGTTGTGGAGCGCCATGGTGTGGTCGGGCGCGTGCAGGGAGCCCACGTGGACGTGGTTCAGGCCGCGCTTGCCGCGGACGAAGACCTCGTAGAGGGGCCACTCGGGGCGGGCCGCCCCGGTGGCGCCGGTGCCGTCGTCGCTCATACCGTGGCCTCCTCGGTGCTCTGGTGCTTCCTGGCGTAGGCGGTGGCGGCCTCGCGGACCCACGCGCCCTTCTCGTGGGCGGCGCGGCGGCGCGCGACGCGCTCGGCGTTCTTGGGGCCGGCTCCGGAGACGACCTGCTTGAACTCGGCCCAGTCGGGCTCGCCGAAGTCGTAGTGGCCGCGCTCCCCGTTCCAGGCCAGTTCGGGGTCGGGGAGGGTGACGCCCAGCTTCTCGGCCTGGGGGACGCTCATGTCGACGAACTTCTGGCGGAGGTCGTCGTTGGTGTCGCGCTTGATGCGCCAGGCCATGGACTGGCGGGTGTTGGGCGACTCGGCGTCCGGCGGGCCGAACATCATCAGGGAGGGCCACCACCACCGGTTGACGGCGTCCTGGACCATCCGGCGCTGGCCCTCGGTGCCCTCCATCATCCGCATGAGCAGTTCGTAGCCCTGCCGCTGGTGGAAGGACTCCTCCTTGCAGATGCGCACCATGGCGCGGGAGTAGGGGCCGAAGGAGCTGCGGCACAGCGGGACCTGGTTGCAGATCGCGGCTCCGTCGACCAGCCAGCCGATCACGCCGACGTCGGCGAAGGTCAGCGACGGGTAGTTGAAGATCGAGGAGTACTTCTGGCGTCCCTCGATGAGGCGCTCGGTCAGGTCGGCGCGGTCCACGCCGAGGGTCTCGGCCGCGGCGTACAGGTACAGGCCGTGCCCGGCCTCGTCCTGGACCTTGGCCAGCAGGATGGCCTTGCGCCGCAGGCTGGGCGCGGAGGCGATCCAGTCGCCCTCGGGCTGCATGCCGATGATCTCCGAGTGGGCGTGCTGGGAGACCTGGCGCACCAGGGTCCTGCGGTAGGCCTCGGGCATCCAGTCACGCGGCTCGATGCGCTGGTCGGCGGCGACCTTGGCGTCGAACTCCGCCTGGTGTTCCAGGTCTGCGCCGGGGGGCGTCTCCTGGGCCGTCACGGTGGACATTGATCGTTCCCCATTCATAACCGAACGTTCGGTCAGTAATTAGTATCCCCGGATTCCCCCGCCCGGGCAAGTCCCCGGGGCGGGGGGATCCCCCAGCTCAGCCGCCGCCGAAGGTCGGGGCCCGCTTGGCCAGGAAGGCCTCGACCGCCCCGGCGTGGTCCGCGGTCATCCCGAGCTGGTTCTGGAGGTCGGCCTCCTCCTCCAGCAGCTCGGGCAGGTCACGGGCGCCGTCGGCGGCCGAGCGGACCTCGCGTTTGGCGGCCACGAACGCGCTGGTCGGGCCCGAGGCGAGCAGGGCGGCGACCTCGCGGGCGCGCCCCTCCCAGGCGTCGTCCTCCACGACCTCGGTGACCAGGCCCAGCTCCAGGGCGCGGTCCGCACCGACGACGGTGCCCAGGAGCATCAGCTCCATGGCCCGCGCCTGTCCCAGCGACGACACCAGGCGGTAGGCCAGGCCGGAGTCCGAGGCCAGCCCGATGCCCGTGAAGGCCGTGCCGAACTTGGCCCTGCGCGCGGCGATGCGCACGTCCCCGGCCAGGGCGAACCCCAGGCCGGCCCCGACGCACGCCCCGCCGATCCCGACCACCACGGGCACCTGGATGCCCTCCAGGGCCAGCACGATCGGGTTGTAGTGCTCGCGCACCGTGGTGAGAGCCTGCCCCGGCTCCTCCTCGAGGATCCGCGCGTGCTCTGCCAGGTCCTGGCCCACGCAGAAGGCCTTGGCCGACCCCAGCAGCAGTACGGCGCGGGCCGTGGTGGAGGCCGCCGCGCCCCGGAGCGCCGCCAGCAGCTCCTCCTTGACCTCGCGGGTCAGCGCGGGCCTGTTCAGGCGCACCGTGGCGATCCCGTCGGCCTCGACGAACTCCGCCGCCCTCTGTTCGCTCAACGCTCTATTCTCCCTCGTCCCAGGTGTGGAAGCCCTGGCCGGTCTTCTTGCCGAGCTTTCCCTCCGCGACCATACGGCGCAGCAGCTCCGGGGGCGCGAACCGGTCCCCCAGCTCGGAGGCCAGGTGTTCGGCGATGGCCAGGCGCACGTCGAGCCCGACCAGGTCGGTGAGCCGGAGCGGCCCCATCGGGTGGCGGTAGCCCAGCTCCATGGCGGTGTCGATGTCGGCGGGGGAGGCGACCTCCTCCTCGACCATGCGGATGGCCTCCAGGCCGAGCGTCACGCCCAGGCGGCTGGTGGCGAACCCGGGTGCGTCCCTGACCGCGATCTCGGTCTTGCCCAGGGCGCCGACCCAGCCGCGCACCGACTCCAGCACGGCGGGGTCGGTCCCGGGGGCGACCACGATCTCCACCAGCTTGGAGGCGGGGACCGGGTTGAAGAAGTGGGTGCCCAGGAAGCGGTGGGGGCGCTGGAGCGCGGCCGCGAGTTCGGTGACCGACAGGGAGCTGGTGTTGGAGGCCAGGACGGCTTCCTCGCCCACGGCCGCCTCCGCGGCGGTGAGCACGGCGATCTTCAGCTCCGGCCGCTCGGGCACTGCCTCCACCACCAGGCCGGTGTCGGCGGGGATGGCGGCGGTGTCGGTGACCGTGCGCAGCCGGGCCAGGTAGGCGGCCGGCTCGGCGTCGATCCTGCCCCGGGAGCGGGCCCCCTCCAGACCGGCGGCCACCCGGGCGCGGCCGGCCCCGGCGGCCTCGGCGGTGGCCTCGACCAGGACCACGTCCGCGCCCGCCGTGAGGAACTGCTGGACGATCCCGGCGCCCATGGTGCCGCCGCCGACGACGGCGACGACCGCGGGGACGCCCGCCCCGGCGGCGCTCTGCTCGTGGGTGCTCAACGCTTCTTCCTCTCCAGGAAACGGGTCATCCGGTCGTGCTTGTCGGCGCTCTCGAACAGCACGGCCTGCGCCATGTCGTCGGCCAGCGGGTGCGCCCCGTCGGCGTCCAGGACCAGCTTGGTCATGCGCAGGGCCGGTGCCGAGGAGGCCGCCATCCGGTCCAGGAGGGCGTGGGCGCTCGCGCGCAGCTCCCCGGCCGGGACGATCTCGGCGACCAGGCCGTGGCGCAGGGCAGCCTCGGCGTCCAGCCGGAAACCGCCCAGCAGCACCTGTTTGGCGACCGAGGCGCCGACCAGTTCCCGCAGCCGCCAGCACGCGCCGGCCCCGGCGATGATGCCCAGTCCCGGCTCGGGCTGGGCGAAGACGGCGGTGGGCGTGGCGAGCCGGATGTCGCACGCGTAGGACAGCTCGGCCCCGCCGCCCAGCGCCCACCCGTCCACGGCAGCCACGGTGGGCGCCGGGAGCCGGTGCAGGCGCTCGAACAGGCGGCTGTTGATGCCGGCCATCGCCTCCTCGCGTCCGCGTTCGCGCAGCTCGGCGATGTCGGCGCCGCCCGCGAACACGTTCCCGTGCCCGGTGAGCAGCAGCGGCCTGGGGTCGGCCTCGATCTCGGCGCACACCTCGTGCAGCTCGGCGATCATCCGTGCGTTGATGGCGTTGCGCGCCTCGGGGCGGTGCAGCTCGACCACCACGCGGTCCTCGCGGCGGTCGACGAGGAGCGTCCCGAAGTCCTGGCGGGCGCTCACGGGCGCTCCACCAGGAGGGCGACGCCCTGGCCGACGCCGACGCACAGGGTGGCCAGGCCGCGCCGGGCGTCCTCGCGCTCCATGCGGTTGAGCAGGGTGACGAGGATGCGGGAGCCCGAGCTGCCGAGCGGGTGGCCCAGGGCGATCGCGCCGCCGTCGGCGTTGACGATCCCCTCGTCCATCCCCAGCTGTCGCACCACGCCCAGGGACTGGGCGGCGAAGGCCTCGTTGAGTTCGGCCGCACCGATGTCGCCGACCGTCCAGCCCGCGCGGTCCAGGGCCTTGCGGGTGGCCGGGACGGGGCCCAGCCCCATGAGCTGCGGGTCCACCCCGGCGGAGGCGGAGCCGACGACGCGGGCGCGGGGGGTGAGGCCGTACTCGCGGACGGCGTGCCCGCCGGCCAGGACGAGGGCGGAGGCTCCGTCGGAGAGCGAGGAGGAGTTGCCGGCGGTGACGACTCCGCCCTCGCGGAAGACGGGCCGCAGCCTGCCCAGGCTCTCCATGCCGGAGTCGGGGCGGGGGCCCTCGTCGGCGGTGACCTCGTGGGTCCGGCCCTTGCGGTCGGTGACGGTGACCGGGACGATCTCCGCGTCGAAGCGCCCGGCCCCGGCCGCGGCGACGGCGCGCTCGTGGCTGCGCAGGGCGAAGGCGTCGCACTCCTCGCGGGTCAGGCCCTCCAGGAGGGCGACCTCTTCGGCGGTCTCGCCCATGGACAGCGTGTAGCGCAGGTCGGTGGGCGCGGCGCCGGCGGGGACCCGCGCGTCGGCCTCGGTGAAGCGCGGGTTGGTGAAGCGCCAGCCCAGGGAGGTGTCGGCGACCTCTCCGGGCTTGGCCCAGGGGGTGCCGGGCTTGGCCATCACCCAGGGGGCGCGGGTCATGGACTCGACGCCGCCCGCGACGACCACGTCGGCCTCCCCGGCGCGGATGGCCTGGGCTGCGGAGGAGACGGCGGTCAACCCGCTGGCGCAGAGCCGGTTGACGGTGTAGGCGGGGACCCGGGGGTCGAGTCCGGAGAGCAGCACGGCCATGCGTGCCACGTTGCGGTTGTCCTCGCCGGCCTGGTTGGCGGCGCCGAGGATCACCTCGTCGACGGCCTCGCCGGGGACGCCCGAGCGGCGGACCGCCTCGGCGACGGCCGTGGCGGCGAGGTCGTCGGGGCGGACGGCGGCGAGGGCGCCGCCGTAGCGGCCCTGGGGGGTTCGCACCCCGTCGACCAAGTAGACGTCGCTCACGTGCGTCCTCCCGTGTTGGCGGCAGTGGCCTGCGCCACCGCCATCTGTGAAATCATCGACACTTCTCCTTGACATGCTCGCCCGGAGACTGCGTTAATGCATTAGTAACCGAACGTTCGGTCAGTAAGCAAGTCGGGTCCCCCCGCACAGGGCCCGCACCACATCCACGACCGCGCGGCCCCCGCCCACCCTCCCCCCGGGCCTGCCGGCCCGGCGGGTTCCCGCGCACAGTACACGGAGAGGCCCATGGCAAGCCACGACACCACCACGCAGTCGGCCGGTGCCGCCCCTCACCAGCGCCTCGGGCAGGCACCCGCGCCCGACCTCCTGGACCCGGCCGAGCGCATGGGTGTCGACGAACTGCGCGCCCTCCAGCTGAGGCGCCTGCGGTGGACGCTGGACCACGCGTACGCCAACGTGCCGCTGTACAGGAAGAAGTTCGACGAGGCCGGGGTGCACCCCGCGGACCTGCGGACGCTGGAGGACATCGGCCTCTTCCCGCACACCACCAAGGCCGACCTGCGCGACAACTACCCCTTCGGCATGTTCGCCGTCCCCCAGGAGCAGGTCAGCCGCATCCACGCCTCCAGCGGCACCACGGGCCGCCCCACGGTCGTGGGCTACACCCGCGAGGACATCGACACCTGGGCCACGGTCGTGGCCCGCTCCATCCGCGCGGCGGGCGGGCGGCCCGGCCACAAGGTCCACGTCTCCTACGGCTACGGGCTCTTCACCGGCGGCCTGGGCGCCCACTACGGCGCCGAGAAGCTCGGCTGCACGGTCATCCCGGCCTCCGGCGGCCAGACCGCCAAGCAGGTCCAGCTCATCCAGGACTTCCGGCCCGAGATCATCATGGTCACTCCCAGCTACATGCTGACCCTGATGGACGAGTTCGAGCGCCAGGGCATCGACCCGCGCACGACCTCCCTCAGGATCGGCATCTTCGGCGCCGAGCCCTGGACCGAGCAGATGCGCCGCGAGATCGAGGAGCGCTTCGACATCCACGCCGTCGACATCTACGGCCTGTCCGAGGTCATGGGGCCGGGCGTGGCCAACGAGTGCGTGGAGACCAAGGACGGCCTGCACGTGTGGGAGGACCACTTCTACCCCGAGGTCCTGGACCCCGTCACACAGGAGGTCCTGCCCGACGGGCAGAGCGGCGAGCTGGTCTTCACCTCGCTCACCAAGCAGGCGATGCCCGTGATCCGCTACCGCACCCGCGACCTGACGACGCTGCGCCCGGGCACCGCCCGGCCCATGCGCCGCATGGACAAGGTCACCGGACGCAGCGACGACATGATCATCCTGCGCGGCGTCAACGTCTTCCCGACCCAGATCGAGGAGATCGTCCTGGGCCTGGACGGGCTCGCCCCGCACTTCCAGCTGGTGCTCACCAAGGAGGGCCGCCTGGACCGCATGGCCGTGCGGATCGAGGCCGCCCCGGACTGCACCGCCGAGCGCCGCACCGCCCTGAGCCGGGAGATCGTCGCCACGGTCAAGGACAGGGTCGGTGTGAGCGTCACCGTGGACGTCGTGGACCCCGAGCAGATCGAGCGGTCCGTGGGCAAGTTCCGGCGCATCGTCGACCAGCGGCCCCGGGCGTAGGCGGCACGCCCCACGGGTCCTGCACGCGCACGCCGGCGGCCGTCGGCGTGCGCGTGCCGCCCGCGGAAGACGGGCCCGGCGCCGGGCCCGCGGACCCTACCCCGGCGCCGGAAGCGCCCGTGCGACGTGGGAGGCGATCAGGCGGTAGGTCTGCCGGGCCGCGTCGTCGTCGCCCACGTCGTAGCCGTGGTCGCGGCCGGCGACCTCGTGCAGGGCCGCGAGCGCGCCGGCCCCGTCGAGCCGGCGGGCGTAGCGGCGCCCCTCCTCGCGCAGGATGTCGTGCTCGGCGACGATGACGAGGGCGGGCGCGATACCGGTGAGGTCCGCGGTGTCCCGCGGCCCCGCCGGGGAGGCCAGCCGGTGGCCCCGCTCCGCCGGGTCGGGCAGGTAGGAGGAGTTGAAGACCTCGCCCATCCAGGGCCGCAGCAGGGGCCGGTCGACGACCGAGGGCTTGTCCCCCGCCGCCACGGTCATGTCCAGCGGCGGGTAGTGCAGCACCTGCAACCCGACCAGGGACTCGCCGGCCTCCAGGTCCAGCCGGGCCGCCGCCGCGGCCAGGGCGCCCCCCGCGCTCTGCCCGCCGACCGCCAGGCGCGACCCGTCCCAGCCGTGCTCGCCGCCGTGGGCCGCCGCCCACCGCACGATCTCGTGCGCCTGGCGGGCCGGGGCCGGAAACGGGTGCTGTGGCGCGACCGCGTAGCCGACGTTGAGCACGACCGCCCCGGCCTCGGCCGCCAGCGCGCGGCACAGCGGGTCGTCCATCTCCGCCCACCCCAGCACGAAACCCCCGCCGTGCAGGTTGACGTACACCGCCGGGGGCCGGGGGCCGGGCCCGGGGCGGTGGACGGTGACGCGCGCCGGACCGTAGGAGGTGGGGACGGTGAGCGCCTCGGTCCTTCGGGGGTACTCGGGAAGCCTCGCGTGCGCGCGGCGGGTCGCGGGGCCCGCCGCGAGCGCCATGCCCGCCTGCATCGACCGGGCCACCAGGCGCGCGAACGGGGGGCGGCTCAGGATCGTCATGGCGCGCCACGCTACCAGCGCGGCCGCGCTCCGGTGGGCCGATCGGCCCACCGGAGGGCCCCCTGCGGCGCCGGCCCTCCGGGAGGACCGGGGCGTCAGCGCGGTGACGTGCCCCGGCGGACGGGCCCGGAAGGCCTCGCCCCTCCCGGGCGGGGCCCGCCGCCGGGCGGCTCACCGCAGGTAGAGGAACGCGGTGAGGGCCAGGCCGGCGACGGCGACCACCCACGTGTAGGGGAGCGTGGAGAGCATGGAGCGCTCGGGGCGGACCCCGGCGTACTGCGAGGCCCACACCGTCTGGGTGCTGGTGGGGTCCGAGACGCCCAGGACCTGGCCGTAGGAGGCCATCATGCCCAGCACCGCCGGGGCGGGGTAGATGCCGCCGGAGATGAGCACCCCGGCCACCCCCGCGCCGAGGCCGAAGATGTTCATCGGACCGCGGTAGAGGGCCAGCGGCACCAGTGCGGCGAAGACCAGGACGAACAGCCACGGGCTGCCCGGACTGATCGCGGTGACCACGGGGCTGAGCGCCTGGACCGCGCCGGGCAGGTTCACCGCGGCGAGGAGCATCCCGATCGCGATGAACAGGACGATGGGCGGGGCCGCCACGTCGAACGCCTGGTAGAGGGTGCGCAGCGCGGTGCTCGTCATGTCCCGCCAGGGCACGGCGGTGAGCAGCGCGTAGACGACGCCCGCGATCAGCGAGGGCACGATGGGGATCTCCAGCCCCAGCGCCAGCACGATCGGGACCAGGGGTGTGACCAGCGCGTACCAGGGGGCGTCCCCGCGGCGGCGGCGCCGCTCGGCGGCGCGTGCGCGCCGGCCCGGGGGGCGGCCGGGGCCCCCGCCCCCGGCGGGCGCGGGGACGCGCACCGCCCACGTGTGCCGCGCCCCCTTGCGGCGCATCTCCACGAGGATGTAGGCGAGGCCGCCGACCAGGGCGATCGGGAACATGCGCAGCTGGAAGTGCTGCACCGTGGAGACCGGGACGCCGATGGCGTCGGACAGGAACTGCCAGTTGATCAGTTCCAGGGGGAGCCCGGCGGCGATGCCCACCAGGACGGTGCCCGCCGCGACGGTGGGTGTGACCCCGACCGCGATCATCGCCGGGATGCCGACGACGCCCGCGAGCATCGCCGCCGGGGCCGAGCCCGTGATGGCCCCGCACAGGATCGCGACCAGGAACACGCCGACCGCGACCACGGAGGGGCGCTCGCCGCCGAACTCCACGATCTTGCGGACGAGCGTCGAGGCGATCCCCGCCTCCGACATCAGCGTGCCCAGCCAGCAGCCCAGCAGGATGGCGACCATGGTCGCCGCCAGGCGCGGAGCCCCCTCCTGGACGACCGTGCCGACGACGCTGCCCTCCTCCCCGGTGAGGGGCGCCCCCGCGATCAGAGCGACGGCGACGGACAGCAGGACGAGGGCGAAGGCGGTGGGGAGGCGGCGCGTCAGCATCAGGCCGACGCCCACGGCCATGGCGAGAAGGATTCCCAGGGCGGTCACGGGCGGTCTCCGGAGGTGGTTCTCGGGCCCGGACCGTGCTGGTCCGTGCCCCGGTGGGCGAGGGTGGCGGCGATGGCCGCGGTGAGCGCGAGCGGGCTCCGGCGGAGCGCCCCGCGCCGTCCGGCGTAGGCGTGGGCGGCGATCTCGTCCGCGCCGGCGACGTGCCCCCGCACCCGCAGGGGCCCCAGCCTCAGCGCCGTGTGGCCGAGTCTGCGGCGCAGCTCCCGGCCGTGGCCGCGGTGCAGCATGCGGTGGGCCTCCTCGTGGGCGAGCGCCGCCCCGCGCAGCGCGGCGCGCGGGTAGTCCCGGCCCCAGCCCGCCGCCTCCGCCACCCCGCGGGCGTAGTCCAGGGCGTCGGCGTAGACGATCACCCGGTCCCCCGCGGCCCGGTGGAGGTACTCGGCGAGCAGGACCTCGCCGGGGCGCAGGCCCCCGGTGGCCCTGTCGGTCACCTCGGCCCCCGCTCCCCCGGGCCCGGCGGGCCCCGCGCGGGCGGTGTCGGCCAGCTCGCGCCCGAAGGCCAGGGCGGTGCGCGCCCAGTCGCGCAGCTGCCCGGGGTCGCGGCCCTCGTGCGTGGGGGTCAGGGCCAGGAGTTCGGCGGCCAGGTCCTCGTCGGAGGCCGCCGAGATGCGGCCGTAGTCGGCCCCGGGGCGCGGCGGCGCGGTCATCGGCGTGTCTCCATCAGGGCGATCACCGTCTCGTCGGGGCCGCGGCGGCCGATCTCGGTGGCAGCGAGCGCCAGGAGGTGGCCGGGGTCCATGACCCCCGACAGGTCGGCGAGCTTGGGGCCCAGCAGGAGCCACACCGCGGGCGGGACCGCCCCTCCGTCGCCGTAGGCGGTGCGCTCCGCCACCAGGTCCCTGAGCCTTCCCTCCGCCTCCGCGGCGGTCAGGGTGTCCACCCGGGCGTCGGCGCTGTGCAGGCGCACGACGCCCTCGGCGTCCACGACGCGCACGTGGGCGCGCTCCCGAGCGAAGCGGCCGAACGGCCCCCCGGGGCGGCGGAGCAGGCCGAAGACCCGGTACCAGCCGTTGGAGGCGTACTCGGTGACGGCCCCCGGGTCCGCGCCGAGGCCGGCGGCGGCCGCGGCGCGGGCCGCGCCGGCGTCCGTGACGGCGGTGCGGTCCTTGGTGCGCAGCTCGGTGGCGCCCGTGGCGACGGCGGTGACGAGGTTGCGCTGCGGGTCGACGGTGACGTCCACCTCCACCCCGGAGGGGTCGGCGCCCTGCGCGAGCACCGCCTGCTCGGCCTCGGAGCGCACGGCGAGCACGTCGGCGTGGGTGGCGCCGGGGATGATGCGCTCGACGGACTCGCGGACCAGTGCGAGGGCCACGCCGAGGGGGCTGATGACCTCGCTGTGGGCGGCGATGCGGGACCGCATGCCCGTGCGCTCGCCCAGGTAGGGGGTGACGGTGGCGGCGCCGCCTCCCCCGCCGACGAGGTCGCACACGTCGCGGTCGAGACCGTAGTCGCGCACGAGGGCCTCCACGACGGCGCTGACGCGCTCGGTGGCCCGGTGCAGGACGGCGCGCGCGGCCCCGTCCACGTCGACCCCGAGGGCGCGTGCCAGCGGGGCCAGTGCGGCCCGTGCGGCGCGGGCGTCGGAGCGGGCGTAGTCGCCCTCGGGCACCAGCCCGGCGGCGTTGGCCGCGCAGGTGACCGTGAGGGCGAAGCGCCGTCCGCCGGCGTCCAGGACGGCGTAGTCGGCGGGGTCGGAGGCCAGCGGGCTGACCCGGACCAGCCGGGCCCCCTCCAGTTCGGCCGGGTCGGCGAAGCAGGCGTAGGGCAGGCCCGCGATGTGGGCGCTGCGGGGGCCCACGTCCGTCAGGGCGGCCCCGCCGGACCCGTCGCCTCCGGACAGGCGCACGAGGGAGCCGCCGCCCACCCCGACGGTGCGCACGTCCAGGGCCGACAGGTAGGTCTCCTTGCCCCCCAGCTCGGCGTGCCTGATCTGCACGCGCCCGCGCCGGATCACGCTGACGTCGGTGGAGGTGCCTCCCGTCTCCAGGAAGACGCCCTCGCTCACCTTCTCCCCCATGAGGGCTCCCGCGACCCCGGCCGCGGGTCCGGAGAGCACCGTCAGGAGGGGTCGGCTGCGCATCTCGGCCAGGGACATGACCCCGCCGTCGCAGCGCATCACCATCAGCGGCGCGCTCACCCCGGCCTTGAGGATGCTGCTCTCGACGAGGTCGGCGGTCCTGAGCATGCGGGGCATCACCCCGGCGTTGAGCGCGGCGGTGCGGGCCCGCTTGCCCAGGCCGTAGAGCTGGGTGATCTCGTGGGTGGCGGTGACGGGGACGCCCCGCAGCTCGGCCGCCGCCCGGACGGCGGCCTCGCCCCTGGGGTCGTCCACGCTGAAGGGTTCGACCGCGACCACGACCTCGGCGCCCTCGGCGAGCACCCGGTCCACGCCGGCGAGCGCGGCCGCGGCGTCCTCGGGGTCCCGGAGCGCGGTGTAGCGGACGGGGAGCCGGTGCCCGGAGTCGAGTCTGAGCTTGCCCAGGGAGCGCAGGCGCCCGGTGGCGAACGCGTCGTAGCCGGTGCCGATCCCCACGATGCCGATGGTGGCGACGTCGCCCTCCAGGAGGGCGTTGGTGGCCTGGGTGGTGCCGTGCGCGAGGAAGCCGACGTCGTCGGCGCCGACGCCGATGTCGTCGAGCAGGCGCTCCAGCGCGGTCATGATGCCGTGGGCGACGCCATCGGCGTGGTCGTGGCTGGTCGGCACCTTGACCTGGCCGAGGAGGGCGAACGTGGTGGCGCTGACTGCCACGGCGTCGGTGAAGGTGCCCCCGACGTCGATGCCGACGCGTACGGGGCCGCGGGTGGGAGGTGGGGTCGGGTCGATCATCGTCGCCCCTTCGGGGAGTGCGTGGGGAGTGGGAGGTGCGTGGCGCCGCCGGCCGGGCGGGGTGCGGTCGGCGGCGCCGAGGGGTGTCAGTAGCCGCGGACGTCGGGCCAGTGGCGTTCGACGCCGGTGCGGTCCAGGAGGGCGGTGAAGGCCTCCAGGAGGTCGGCCTTGTCGCGGACGGCGTGCGGTGTGGTGCCCTGCTCCAGGGCGAAGGCGGCGAGCCGTCCGGCCGCCTCGCCGATGTTCCACTCGACGGGGTGCAGCCGGAAGCAGCCGTTGGTGATGTGGGTGGTGCCGATGTTCTTCGCGGCGGGGAGCAGGTTGGTCTCCCGGGCGGGCAGGAGCGCGCCCAGGGGGATCTCGAACGGGACGCTGGCGATGTCGACGTAGGTGTCGCCGCCGGTGGAGGGGTGCAGGTCGATGCGGTAGCTGCCGATGCCCACGGAGTCGTGGCGCCGGACGATGCCGTGCGGTCCCACGAGGTCGAGGGACACGTCGTGCTCGGTGACGGTGGTGACCGCCCTGATGCGGCGGGACTCGCGGACGTAGGCGGCCTTGGCCAGCCCGCCCTCCGCGCCGGTGATGTCGGGGCGCGGTCGCAGTCCCGGGAACCCGGTGCCGCCGTCGGGCCGCGGCGCCTCGGTCTGGAGCCAGTACAGGACCGACAGGGACAGCTGGCGGGCCTCCTCGTGGGCCTCGCGGACGGTCGCGGCGTCCACGACGCCCTCGATCTCCAGGGCGGGCTTGAGCCAGTAGTCGTTGAGCGGCCAGTTGACCAGGGTGATGTCGGAGTCGAACGCGCCGGGGCGGTGCATGCCGCGCGCCAGGATGCGGCGGAAGCCCCACAGCTCCTTGTCCCCGGCGTCGGCGCTCTGGTCGGCGGCCACGGCGAGGGGGTCCACGTCGGGGTTGGGGACGAACGTGCGCCGGGAGGGCTCCAGGGTGCGCGGGTCGGGCGCGGCGAAGCCCAGCAGGGGGCCCGGCCAGAAGTCGGGCCGGTAGGAGCGCCAGAAGTCGTACATGCGCGGGCGCTCGATCGTGTGGTCCTCGCCCTCGTGGTGGGAGACGGCGAAGCAGTACGTGATGCCCTGGAGGTTGGCGGGGTCGGCGGCCTCGGGTGCGTGCGGCTCGCCGTGCTCCGACCTGGCCTCCGCGCCGGTGACGTGGTCGATCCCCGCCATCGGCAGGAGGTCGCCGTTCTCCGTGGCGTCGAGGACGTAGTCGGCGGCGACGGTGTGCCTCCGGCCCCGCGCGTCCTCCAGGACGACGGAGTCCACCCGGTGCCCGTCCGTGCGCGCCTCCACGGGACGGTGCCGTTCGAGCACGGTGACGCGCCCGGCGGCACGGTGGGGGGCGAGCATCTCCTCCAGGACGGCCAGGGCGACCCGGGGCTCGTGGCAGAGCTTGCTGACCCGGCCGGCGCCGGGGTTGAGGGTGCGGGAGGCGGCGGCCTCCGCGCGCAGCGGGTAGGCCCGGCGGTAGTGGTCGCGGATGCCCTCGCGCAGGCGGCGGTAGGAGGCGGTGGCGCCGAACTGCTCGATCCAGGGGTTCTCGTCGGGCGGGACGGCCTGCGAGGTGAGCTGTCCGCCGATCCAGTCGGTCTCCTCGGTGAGGACGACGCGGCGGCCGGAGTCGGCGGCGGCCAGCGCGGCGGCCACGCCGCCCAGTCCCCCGCCCACGACGAGGATCTCTGTACGGGTCTCGGTCATCGTGTGCCTGATTCGTTCGTAAGCGGTTCCAGACAGCTCTGCTGAAGGACTGCTGGACTGGTCCAGGACGGATCTGTTTCGTGGTGGCCGCGTGGGCACCGGGCCGACCCCTGTCGGTTCCCGGCCCGGCGAGGCCACCTGAGATGTCTCTCAGGTGTGCTTCTTGGGCGGGCGGGGGGCGGCGATCGTGCCGCCCTCCACCGGTTCGCAGGGCAGCAGGCGCCGGGTGGCTGCTCCGGGGGAGCCCGCGATCAGCTCCAGCAGCAGGCGGACGGCGTCGCGGCCCATCTCGCGCATGGGGACGTCGAACCCGCTGAACGCGGCGCCCCCGCCCGGGGCGCGGCCCCGGGTACCGGTGGCCGCGCCGAGCACCGCCAGGGACAGGTCCCCGGGGCAGTCCAGGCCCGCCCGGCCCACGGCCGCCCCGAGCCCCGCCAGGGCGGCCCCGGTGTCGGTCTGCTCGACGACGACGGCGGTGACGCCCTCGGCCAGCCAGCCGCCCAGCAGGGCGTCCGCGTCGGCGCCGTCGGTCGTCGCGACCAGGCCCCGGGTGTCCAGGCCGGCTTCGCGGGCGCCCTTCAGGACACCCTCCTCCCGGTCGGCCGAGGCCGGCGCCTGGTCGTGTTCGCGCAGGTAGCGGATCTTGCGGTGGCCCGCCGCGACGAGTCGCGCCACGACCTGCGCCGACGCCGGGACGTAGTCGGCGCCGACGTAGGGGACGCCGGGCTCGTCCCGGCGGCCGATGTAGACGAAGGGGAATCCGTCCTCGACCAGGCGCCGGATGGGCTCCTCCGGCACGTGGCGCCCGAAGAACAGGCAGCCGTCGGCGACGCGGACGCGCCGTACCGCGGCCGGGTCCTGCGCCCGCGCCGCGGCGCGGGCGGAGCCGGTGAACAGGATGAGGTCCTGCCCCTGGGCGGCCGCCTCCTCCTCCACCCCGGCCAGGACCGGGTAGTAGGAGTGGGCGACGTCGGTGGGGAACGTGGTGCTGAAGGTGTACAGGCCGAGCATCGCGTTGCGCGCGGAGGCGAGCCGCGTGGCCACGGGGTCGGGCACGTAGCCGAGTTCCTCCGCGGCGTCGAGGACCCTCTGCCGGGTCTCCCTGGCGAGCGCCATGCCCGAGGGCGTCCCCCGCAGGATGAGGGAGACGGCGGCCTGGGAGACGCCCGCGACCCGCGCGATGTCGGACTGGCGGGGCCTGCGGCGCCCGGCGGCCCTCTCCCGGCTTGCGTCGGTCACCTGTTCCTCCTCTGATACGGCGTCCTAATGCGCATTAGTCCATGACTGTGAGCCGCGCCACGCGGTATGTCAAGAGGTGTCGGCCGGATTTCCGACCGATGGCCATGGAGTTTCACTAATACGTATTAGGTCCTTGACTGACGCATCGTCCCTGGCAGAGACTCTGGACCTCGGAGCACCCCCCGACACGCTCCGGAAGGGAACCGTCATGTCCGACGCACACTCCCCCGACACCCCGGCCCCGGGCGTGGGCCGCAGGACCGCGCTCCTGGGCGCCGGGGCCGCCGCGGCCGGGGCCCTCCTCGCCCCCGGCCTCCTCGGGCCGGCGCCCGCGGGCGCCGCCCGCACCGCCCCGGTCCTGCCCCGGTACACGTTCCTGCGCGAGGCCCTGGACACCTCGTCGCTGGCCTACAACCCGACGGGGGAGCTGATCTTCCCGTGCCTGCGCGGCACCGCCGGGAGGCTCTCCGGCGCGCCCGGCCGCTTCCTGCTCTACTACGCCCCCCACGACGCGCCCGGCGGCATCTGCCTGGCGTACGCCGACAGCCCGGAGGGCCCCTTCACCGAGCACCCGGGCAACCCGATCGTGTCCCGCACCTGGTCCCCGCACTACTCGGTCAGCCACGTCTCCTCGCCGCACGTGATGTGGAACGCCGAGCACCGGGAGATGTGGCTGTACTTCCACGGCGAGAACACCACCACGCGCCTGGCGCGCTCGCGGAACGGGATCGACTTCGACTACCAGGGCACCGTGCTGACCACGGCGATGGTGCCGGGCACCACGGAGGCCTCCTACGCCCGGGTCTTCGAGCACCCCCTGCCCGACCGGGGCGCGCGCTACGTGATGGTGTTCATGCGCAACAGCACGGGCGGCAACCGCTCCATCGGGTGGGGGTGGTCGGCCGACGGCATCACCTTCGACTTCGACCCCCGGCCGCTGGTCTCCCACTCCTCCGTGGGGGTGGCGAACCTGTCCGGGCCCCATGTGGTCGAGCGGGGCGGGAGCACCTACGTCGCCTACCACACCGACCGGGGCGACATCCGCCTCACCGAGGTCGGGCGGGACTTCTCCCTGCGCAACCACCTGGGCGTGGTCCACAGCCCCCTGGCGGGGCCGCCGGACTCGGGCCGCAGCGCGGCCCCCTCCTACGGGTCCGACGGGGGCACGCAGTACATGTTCTACGAGGCGGGCAGCCGTCTGGGGGCGACCATCGCCATCGCACGGGCTGGGTGAGGCCGCCCGCGGAAGCGGGCACGGCCGCCCGGACGGGGTCCGGGCGGCCGTGCGGGCCCGCTCCTCCGCGTCCCCGGCACGGCGGGCGCGCGCCCGGTCCGCCCGGGCGGGAGGGGAGAGCCGGGGCCCGGCCTCCGCCGGCCCCGGCGGGGGTCAGGCCCCGGCGACGATCCCGTAGAGCTCGTAGCAGCACAGGACCACGAAGAGCGAGCCCGCCAGGGCCAGCCCGGTGTTGCTGATCCAGCCGTTGCGCCATTCGCGGGGGGTGCGGGAGGAGTTGAGCAGCCACATCAGGGTGAACGCCAGGAAGGGCATGAAGAACGCGCCCAGCACGCCGTAGGCGATGATCAGCTGGAAGGGCCTGCCCACCAGCAGCAGGAGCATGGGCGGGAAGGTCAGCCACAGCATGTAGCCGCGGAAGGCCCAGCTCTTCTCGTTCTCCACGGGATCGGTGTCGGCCCGCCCCCGCACGTGGTTGACGAAGTCCGCGAAGAGCAGGCTCACGCCGTGCCACACGCCGATGATGGAGGAGTAGGCGGCGGAGAAGAAGCCGACGAGGAACACGGTCGCCACGAACCCGCCGAACCGCTCGCGCAGGATGTCGCCCAGCTGGAGGAGCCCCTGGTCGCCCTCCTCCAGCGCGATGCCGCTGGCGTACAGGAGTTCGGCGCCCACGATGAGCATCGCGACGACGAAGACGCCGGTCGTGACGTAGGCGACGCGGTTGTCCAGCCGCATCATCCTCATCCAGCCGGAGTCGCGCCAGCCCTTCGCGTTCACCCAGTACCCGTAGGCCGCCATGGTGATGGTGCCGCCCACGCCGCCGACGAGGCCCAGCGTGTAGAACACCGACCCCTCCGGGAGCAGGGGGACGAGCCCGCGCAGGGTCTGGCCGATGTCCGGCCCGACGTAGACGGCCAGGCCCACCACCGTCACGAACATGACGCCGACCAGGACCGTCATGATCTTCTCGAAGACCGCGTACCGGTTGAACCAGACGATCGCCAGCCCCGAGACGCCCGCCAGGACCGCCCACAGCTCCAGCGGGAGCACCGGGAAGAGGGTGGCCAGGGGCAGGGCCGTCGCGGTCATCGCGCTCGCCCCGTAGACGAAGCCCCAGATCACGATGTAGGGGGCGAAGTAGACGGTGGTCCACTTCCCCATGCTGCTCCACCCGTCGAAGATGGTGCGCCCGGTAGCCAGGTGCCAGCGCCCGGTGGCCTCCGCCAGGGAGATCTTCACCAGACAGCCGACGATCGTCGCCCACAGCAGGGCGTAGCCGAAGCGGTTGCCCGCGATGAGTGTGGCGACCATGTCGCCCGCGCCGACGCCCGTGGCCGCGACGACGATGCCCGGCCCGAGCTGCTTCCAGGTCGCCCTGCGTTGTTCGGTGGCCGCCACCGGCCCCTCCTTCGTGCGGGGACGGAGTCCGCCCGTCCAGTGGCAAGAATGTAGGGGGTGTGACGCACGGTACAAAAGGGGCGACGCTTCCCTCCGGGGGTTCCGTGGCGCAATCGATACGCCCGGAGGGCCGCGGGGCGGGGACGCGCGGCCCGGACCGCCCCGCCGGCGGGCCGTCCGCGGCGGCGCCCGGGCCCCGGCCCGCGGGAGGCCCCCGCCCCGGGCCGCGCCCCTACCCCTTGCGGGCCACCCCGCCGTACTCGGCCACCGGTCGGACCTCGCCCACCTCGGTGGGGCCCGGGCGCCACAGGGAGCAGGAGACCACGCCCGGCTCCAGCAGCTCCAGGCCGTCGAAGAGCGCCGCGATGCCCTCGGCCGAGCGGATGGTGATCTTGGGGGTGCCGCGCTCGTTCCACGCGGCCGCCACCTGGTGGGCGCGCTCGTGGTCGATGTCGTCCGTGGGGTGGGACACGACCAGGAAGCTCCCCGGCGCGAGCGCGTCGAGGAGCCGGTCCAGGACCGAGCGGACCTCGCCGTCGTCGGCGACGAAGTTCACCACGCCCAGCAGCATCAGGGCCACGGGCTCCGACAGGTCCAGGGTCGCGGAGGCCGCGCTCAGGATCGCGTCGGGGTCGCGCAGGTCGGCGTCCACGTAGTCGGTCGCCCCCTGGGCCGACCCCGTCAGCAGCGCCCGCGCGTGCGTGAGTACGAGCGGGTCGTTGTCGACGTAGACGACCCGCGCGTCCGCGGCCACGGACTGGGCGACCTCGTGGGTGTTGTTGTGGGTCGGCAGGCCGGTGCCGATGTCCAGGAACTGCCGGATCCCCTCCTCCTTCGCGAGGTGGGTGACCGTGCGGACGAGGAAGGCGCGGTCCGCGACCGCGTTGTCCACGATCTCCGGGAAGAACGAGCGGATCTGCTCGCCCATCTCCCGGTCCACCGGGTAGTTGTCCTTGCCTCCCAGCCAGTAGTTCCAGATACGGGCGTTGTGGGGGACGGAGGTGTCGATCCTGGGGGCGGGACCCTCGGAAGTCACGGGGGGCACGGAAGGCCTCTTTCTGTGCATGTCGCTCGGAAGCACCCGAAAAGGGGCGCTACGCGGACAAGTAAACGGTCCCGGGGACCGGCGGGCAACTACCGAACCGCCCGAATCCCCCGCCCCACAGGCCTCCCCCGCCCCCGACCGCCGAAAAGGAGTCGAACCGCCCGCGCCCCGGAGAGTAGGTTGCCCACACCCCCGTTCCGCACAGCGACGACCAGGAGCCGCAGGTGAAGCACTCCGCCCCCGAGTACGCACGCATCGCCGAGAAGGGCACCGTCCTGCGCTGCCAGGTGGGGTCCGGCGTCCACGGGGTCGCCCTCGACGGACAGAACGACCGCGACGAGATGGGCATCTGCGTCGAACCGCCCGAGTACGTGATCGGACTGCGCGCCTTCGAGCAGTACGTCTTCCGCACCCAGCCGGACCACTCCCGCTCCGGCCCGGGCGACCTGGACCTGACCGTCTACTCGCTGCGCAAGTGGATGCGCCTGGCCCTGGACGGCAACCCGACCGTCCTGCTGCCCCTGTTCGTCCCCGACGGCGAGATCGTCGCCGTCACGGACACCGGCCGCGAACTGCGCGCCTGCGCCGACCGCGTCCTGTCGCGCCGGGCGGGCCACCGCTTCCTCGGCTACCTGCGCGCCCAGCGCGAACGCATGGAGGGCCTGCGCGGCGGCAAGCACACCAACAGGCCGGAGCTGGTCGACGCCTACGGCTTCGACACCAAGTACGCCTACCACATGGTCCGGCTCGGCATCCAGGGCGTCGAACTCATGGAGACCGGGCGGCTGACCCTGCCGATGCCCGGCCCCGACCGCACCTGGCTGCTGGAGCTGCGCCGCGGCGAACACAGCCGCGCCGAGGCCCTCGAGCGCGCCACGGAGCTGGAGGAGCGGCTGGTGTGGCTGTGCGACCACGCCGACCTACCCGAGGAGCCCGACCGCGCCTGGGCCGACCGCTGGCTGGTCGACGCCTACCGGAGGTCCTGGGACGCCCGCTGAGGACCCCGCCGCCCCTCCCCGCGACCCCGCCGACCAGTACGGGCACCCGCCGGGGAACCGGCGCCGGATCGAGATAGGGTGAGCCACCGAAGAGGCACGCGGCGCGCCCGGCCCACCGGGCGTCGACCGCGCGGCGGACACCGCGCGCGGTGTCCGGGAACAACAAACGTGAGGAAACACCATGGTCGGAACCATCGCCTTTGTGCTCATGGTCGTGAGCCTGTCGATGATGCTCATCGCCGGCATCATCCCCGCGTTCATCAAGACCCGCTGACCGGCGGCGGGTGCCGCCCCTCGGGCGCACCCGCCCACCCGGCTCCCCGGCCGGCCGCCGCACGGCGGTCACCGCCCACCGAGGACAGGGTCCGCACCGGACGCCGCCGCCCGCGGCAGGACCGCTCCCCCGGTCGGCGACGGGGCCCGCCGACCGCGGCGGCCTCCCCCGCACCCCTCGCCCTTACCGCGCGGACCGGACAACCTCACCCCCCGGGGCATGGCCGCGAACGGCCCGATCCTGGAACCTCGTGGTCATGGCGAGGACAACCGGCCGCGCGCTCCCCTGCGGCGGCCCCACCCTGGACCACGGACGCTGCCGCCGCCGACGCCTGGTCCCGCCCTGCCGGGACCACACCCCCCACGCCCTCTCCCGCCGCAGGGCCGCGCCGCCCTGGCCCGCGCCTCCCACCGTGCTGCGCACGCCCCGCCCCCGGGGCGTCCCCCTCCTGCCGCTGCTGGCCTCCCCCTGGCCCGCCCCCGCCCACTCCGCCGCCGGCGCCGAGCAGGCCCGGCGCTGGCTGACCCCGCGCACCCGCGCCGCCCTGGACTGCTTCGCCTCCCTGGTCCCCGCCGCCCAGTGGAACAGGGTCGCCTCCTCCCGCTCGCGCGCCGACTGTCCCGCCCTCGAAGCCCTCGCCCGCGCCTGCGAGTCCCCGCGCGCCGTCGCGGTCGGCGCCCTGCACCGCGTCGCGGAGCACGGCTTCGCCGACCTGCCCCGCACCCACGAGCACCGGATCGCGCGCACCCTGGCCCACGCCAAGGAGAGCCAGGTCAGCACCCGCTCCTTCACCCGGGCCCGCGTCGAGCACCCCGGCCCGCACCTGGAGGACATCGCCCTGTCCCTGCGCCTGCTCGGCGTCCTGGCGTGCCTGTCCCAGGGACGCGCCCCGTGGTGCCCCTGCCTGGACACCCTCCTGCGCCGGGGGCCGCTCCCCGCCCCCTGCGCGGTCTTCTCCCTGGCGACCCGCTTCGCCGGTTCCCACGGCCTCGACCCCACGGCCTGAACCCGGCCGCGCCCGGCGGCCCCCACCGGTTCGGCCCCGCCCCGAGCGCGCCCCCGGGGCGAGAGCTCCCCGCGGGCACGTCCGGAGCGCGGCATTCGCCTGGCGCCAGGCGGTGTTCTTCCTGTCCCTGTGCCCGGCCCCGGAGCAGCGCGGGGCGGTGGCGCGGATGGAGGAGTCCCTTCTCGCGCGTCCCCGCCACACACGTGAGCGGATGGCTCCGGTGGTGGCCGGCCTGCGCCGGGTCGTCGACGGCGGGCCCCTGGTGGAGGGGGGAAGTGACGGTGCCCGGCGCTTCCTGGGCTGGTCGGAACGGCAGCACTGGATGCTGGAGATCGCGCCGCAGGCCCTCCTGCCCCGTACCCGCCGGTGGGAATGAGGGTTCGCAGGCGCTCCTCCCGGCCGGTCGGGGCCGCAGACTGCGGCCGTCCTCACGCGATGACCGGGCGGAAGACAGGAGAGGCCGGTGCGGGGCATCCGTCCACGCTGCCCCACACCGGCGTGCGCGCGGACGCGCAGGGACCAGCCTACGGAATCCGGTGCCTTCTCGGACCCTGTTTGCCATAACTCGTGGGGTGGGCGGACCATCCCCAGTCTCACCTTTACGGTGTAGATTCTCACCCGGGTCCGGGGCGGCCGTCGCCTGCGGCGGGAGCGGACGACGGCCGCGCACAGGGGGTGTCAGGACGGTCGCGCCGTGGCAGTGTGGACGGCGTTCCGGACGCGCCCCGGCGGCGCGTCCGCCCCGTGACCGAAGGAAGCCCCCATGCTCCCCTCCCCCGGCCCCGCCTCCCCGACCGGGCCCGCGTCCCTGCTGGCCGCGGCCCTGTCCGCCCTCCTCGTCCTCCCCGCCCTGCTGGCCCCGGCGGCCCCCGCCTCCGCGGCCCCGGCCCCGGCCCCCCTGGTCGAGCACTCCTCCTGGATGGCGGCGCTGCCCGACGGCGCGAGCCTGTCAGCGCTGTCGGTGCCCGGCACGCACGACAGCGGCGCCTGGCGCGGATCCGTGTGGTCCCGCACCCAGGACCTGACCATCGCCCAGCAGCTCGACTCCGGCGTGCGCTTCCTCGACGTGCGCACGCGCCACTACCGCGACGCGTTCCCCATCCACCACGGTGCCGAGTACCTGCACCTCAACTTCACCGACGTGGTCACCGACGTGGGCGCCTTCCTCGAACGGAACCCGGGCGAGACCGTGCTCATGCGGCTCAAGAAGGAGCACACCGAGGAGGAGAACACCCGCAGCTACGAGGAGACGCTGGACCACTACATCGAGCAGAACCCGGACACCCGCGATGTGCTGGCGGAGCACCTGTGGGTGCCGGACGGGGACGGGAACCGGGTGCCCGACCTGGGCGAGGTCCGGGGCCGGATCGTCATCGTGCAGGACTTCGCCGCCTCCCGCGCCTACGGCGTCCACTGGAACGGGCCAGCGCTCAGCGTCCAGGACGACTACCGCGTGCCCACGCTCTTCGACATCCCCGCGAAGTGGGACAGCGCCCGGGCGCACTTCGACGCGGCGGCCGGCGGCCCGGCGGACCTGCTGTACGTCAACCACCTGAGCGGCAGCGGCGCCCCGTGGGCCAACCCGCGCGACGTCGCGTGGGGCGCCCTGGGACAGCGGGGCGTCAACGCCTACGCCGTGGACCACCTGCGCTCCTCGCGGGCGCCCCGGACGGGCGTCGTCGTCATGGACTTCCCCAGCCAGGAGCTGACCGACCTCGTCCTGGCCCGCAACCCCTCCTGACGCCGGGGCCCCGGCCGCCCCGCGCGGCCGGGGCCCGCACGCCGCCACGGGACCGCCGCCCCCGCACCGGGGTCCGGAAAACGCTCCCCCCGCAACCCCGGGGACCGTGAACCGGAATTCCGTCCCCTCTCCACAGGGGAATTCCCTCGCCCTTTCCGAAGAATTTCCAAGGAAAAGCACCGGAGAAAAGGGGCGGCCACTATTTAAAGTAATGGATCAGAAACAGAAGGTGAGGAACCGAGATCTAGGCCCCTGCCGTATCCAACGACTCATGCGACCGTCCGAAATGTTCCCTATGTTCATTTCCAGGGTGAATGACGATCCACCCCCGGTGCAGAGGAGTAGGCATGAGAATCTGCGGCAGAGACTTCGCGAGAGCAACCCCCCTGTTGGCCGCCGGAGCCGCGGCGGCGTTCCTGTCGGCCTGCTCACCCGTGTGGGCCGACCCGGGAGACGGTCCGACCCCGCCCGACGGCGGCACCGCGTCCCCGACGCAGGGCCCCGGCCCCGGCGCGACCCCGGACCCCGGCGCCCGGCCCAGCACCGACCCCGGCCCCAGCCCCAGCCCCAGCCCCTCCCAGGAGCGCACCGCCACCGCCGTCGTCCACCTCCTCGACCAGACCGTCGAGGAGATCGGGCCCTCCGGCGACCCCAGCGGGACCCAGATCCTCAACACCGTCTTCCAGACCGACTTCGTCGGCGACCTCGACGGCAAGGGGTACCACGTCTATCTGGACCTCGTGGACGCCTCCGGCGGCGCGACCAGCGAGGGCGCGGGGAGGTTCGTCGGCTCCCTGGACGGCGTCGAGGGCACCTTCGCGATGGACGCATGGGGCACCGCCGACCCCGGAGGCGCCATCAGCGCCGAGTGGTGCGTCGTGGAGGGGTCCGCGAGCGGCGACCTGGCGGGGCTCAGCGGCTGCGGGCAGATCCTCACCGACGGCACCCCCGAAGCCCACGTGACCTTGACCTACACCCTGCCGTAACCCCCTGACCTGCCCCTTGACCCCCGGCCGAGCGCTTTTGGCCGGGGGTCGTGCCTTCTTCCGACCGACAGCGCCTTTACACGGACACGAAAACTGTCAATGGACAAGTGAATGCCGGACTTCCTACTCTGTTACCCACTCCGGTTCGAGGATACGGTCACCGCCTGGTACCCGCCACGTTGGAAAGCAGACGCCGCATGCACCTGTTACTGATCGACAATGCCCGACTCTACGCGGAGCCCCTCGCCCGACGCCTTCGGGGACATGTGGACATCAACGATGTCACGTTGTGCTCATTAAGAGAAATCAATGACCACACGCATGCGGAGGCGCGCAGATACGACGCGGCCCTGATCAACGCGAGCGCCCCCAACGTCGAGCAGGTGATCTCCTCCCTGGCCAAGGTCCCCCTGGCCGTCATCGCCCTGGGGGTGGAGGAGACCGAGAAACGGGTCATCGGGCTCGCCGAGTCCGGTGCGGCGGGCTACGTGCCGCTCAGCGGCGACATCGACGACGTCGTCAGGAGCACGAGGGCCGCGGTCCGCAGGGAGATGCACTGCTCCCCGGACATCGCCTTCCAGCTGTGGCGGCACATCGGCCTCATGGCCTCCCAGGCGCCTGAGCAGAAACCCGCCGTCCACCTGACCCGGAGGGAGCAAGAGGTCCTCTCCCTCATCTCCCTCGGGGCCTCGAACCAGCAGATCTCACGCGAGCTCTTCATCGAGCTGCGCACCGTCAAGAACCACGTGCACAACATCCTGCGCAAGCTCGGGGCGAAGCGGCGGGGCGAGGCCGCCGCACGGGCCCACGAGCTCGTCGGCTGGTCGGCGGTCACCCCTTCCGACGCTCAAGGACGACGATCTCGAAACCTGGGTCGTCGAGGCTCATGACCGTGTCCAGCCCCATGCGCCCCTCCACCACCCGGTGCGCGTTGAAGCCGTCCCACCCCTGTCCCGGCGCCGTGCTCCGCCGGTGCACGCAGACGACGTGGCCGCCGGGCCGCAGGCGGTCCCCGAGGCCCTTCGAGAGGAGCTCGAGGTCGTCGGGGGTGAAGTAGTACAGGAACTCGGAGAGGACCACGAGATCGAAGGAGGCGTCGGGCAGATCCCGGGGGAGCACCGACCGGCGCACGCTCACGTGCGGGGAGTCCGCCAGCGCGGCGGTGGCGGCCTCGACCGCCACGTGCGCGCTGTCCACGGCCAGCAGACGGTCGCAGCGCCCGGCGAGCCCCCGTGTCAGCACCCCGATCGAGCAGGCGGGCTCGTATCCGGAGGCGTAGCGCCTCCGGGGCAGGCTGGCGAGGGTCAGGTCGTACTTCCTGCGCTCGTACCAGCGCACCGACAGGTTCCACGGATCGGGGGACTCGGCGTAGCGGCCGTCGAAGTAGGACGGGGGGATCGAGTGCTCGTGCGGGGCCGCGTCGTCGCCGTGCCGCCGCGGCCGGGGGCCGGCCCCGCTCACGGGCGCTCCCCGAACAGGTCCGGGTTGGCCCGTGTCCAGTCGAGGTAGTGCCGCAGGCCGTCGGCCAGCGTCGTCCGCGCCTCGAACCCCAGGAGGTCGCGCAGGCGGGCGGTGTCGGCCGCTCCGCCGTCCGGGTCCCCGGCCGGCCGGGGACCTCGGGTCACCCGGACCCCCGGCACCAGGTCCGCCACGGTCCGGGCGAGCTCCGCGATCGGGGTGGCCCGCCCGGTTCCGACGTTGACGGTGCGCCCGGCCGCCCGGGGCGCGGTCACCGCCTCCGCCGTCGCGGCGGCCACGTCGGTGACCGAGACCATGTCGCGCACCTGCGCGCCGTCCCCGTGGACCACCAGGGGCAGACCGCGCAGCGCCCGCACGCAGAAGATCGCCGCGCACCAGCTGTGGCTGCCCGCCTTGGGCACCTGGTGCGGCCCGTAGACGCTGAAATAGCGCAGGACGGTGACCGGCACCCCGAACCGGGTCCCGTAGAGCCGCGCCTGGCGCTCCGACCAGCTCTTGGAGTTGGCGTAGAGCATGCCGGGCTCCCCCAGCGGGTCGTCCTCGTGGAACCGGTCGCCCCGTGCCGGGACGTCGCCGTACACCTGGGCGGAGGAGGTCAGGACGACACGCCCCGTCCCGTGCCGCCGGGCGGCCTCCAGGACCACCTGGGTGGCCCTCATACTGGCGAAGTCGCGGTCGGGCTCCGCCGTGCACGCGGCGACGTCGGCCAGGGCCGCGGCGTGGACCACCGCGTCGCTGCGCGCGACCAGCGGTCCCGTGGTCCCGGCGTCGGTGACGTCCCCCCTGACCACCTTCGCCAGCGCGCCGACACCGAACCTCTCCGCCTGGTCGAAGGCGTAGGCGTCCAGGGAGTCGAGCACCGTCACCTCCGCGCCCGCCTCCGCCAGGCGTCGCACGACGTGGCTGCCGATGAATCCTGCGCCGCCCGTGACCAGCACGCGCCGTCCGGCGACCGGGTGCGGGGCGCTAGGCATGGAGCCTCCTCAGGAGTGCGGTCGAGGACGCGGTGACGGCCTCGTCGGTGAAGACCGTGCGGCCTCCCAGCCGTTCGACCAGTGCCGATTCGGCTCGCAGGCGCACACAGGGGTTGCGCGCGTAGTCCGGTCCCTTGACGTACACGTCGGGGCGCAGTGCCTCGATGACGCGCATCGGGCTGCTGTCCTCGGCGGCGTGGACGTGATCGACGGCCTCCAGCGCCGCGATCAGGCCGGTCCGGTCGGCGGCGCCGTACAGGGGGCGGCCCGGCCCCTTCACGCACGCGGCGTCGGCGCTGACGCTGACGACCAGCAGGTCGGCCAGGGCCGCGGCCTCGTGGAAGTGGTGGACGTGGCCGACGTGGAGCAGGTCGAAGCAGCCGTGGCACAGGGCGGTGCGCAGCCCGGAGGAGCGCGCCCGCTCCCCCAGCCGCCGCAGGCCGTCGAGGTCCTCGGCCTTGCCCGGTCTAGGCGTGCCCATGGCCCACGCTCCCCCGTCCGCCCCCGGTCAGGGCCACCACGGCGGCCGTGCGGCTGCCGACGCCGAGCTTGCCCAGGATGCTCTGCACATGGTTCTTGACGGTGTGGTGGCGTATCCCCAGCCGGGTGGCGATCTCCCTGTTGGGGAGGCCGACCGCGACGAGGGCCAGCACCTGGGTCTGGCGCCGCGTGAGGCGCCTGCCTCCCAGTGCTCCCCTGCGCACGACGTCGCGCAGGGCGCCGACCAGGCTCTCGGTGCTCTCCTCCGCCGACACGAAGCCGACCGCGCCCGCCTCCAGGCAGTGCAGGACCGCCTCGTGGCAGACGCCGGATCCGATCACGAGGGCGGCGGGGCCGCCCCCGCCCGCGAACCGGCCGATGACCTCGACGCGGCGGGGGTGGGCGGCCTCGACCAGGACGACGTCGACGCCGTCGCAGGTCTGCGGGGGGTCGGCCGCTGCCGAGCTGTCGAGCCCGGCCCGGGAGAGCTCCTCGGCCAGGCTGAGTCCTCTGGCGAGGAACTCGTCCACGACCAGGACGTGGGGGCGGTCAACCATACGCGGGCTCCGTCTCTGTGGGGGTCAGTCCGGACGCGACCAGTTCACGGGGGCTGCTGCGGGGGAAGGAGAGCGAGTCCCGGCCGCAGACGTGGCGTCCGGCGTGGATCGCCGCGGCCCTGAGCGAGGGTTCCCAGTCGGCGCCGGAGGCCCTGGCCACCAGCAGCGCGGCCGTGAACGCCTCCCCCGCGCCGTTGGGGTTGCGGGGCGTCCCGCCGCGGGACAGGGCGGGCTGGCGCAGGCGCCGGTCCCCGGTGCGCAGGACGCTCCCGCCCGCACCGCTGGTGACCGCGACGGCGCCGACGAGGGAGGTCTCGGGCAGCGGTGCGAGGAGGTCGAACTCGCGCCGGTTGGCGACCAGGAGGTCGACCGCCCCGAGGAGGTCGGCGCGCCGGCCGGAGGGCATGGCCGCGAGTTCGCGGCACTGGGTGAGGTGGGGGACGAGCACGAGGCGGCGGCCGCGTACCCGGGCGGCGAGGGCGGAGAGCCGGCTCGGTGAGCAGACGACGAGGACGGTGTCCGGCCGCGGGGCGGCGGCCGGGTCGTGCACCGCTTCCAGGGGAGGCTGCTCCCTGCGGGTGACGGTGACGGACTCCAGGCTGGGCGTGACCAGGGTGACCGTGTGGTCCAGCGGTCCGGTGCCCCGGCGGGGGCCGACGCGGACGCCCTCCGACTCCAGCAGCGACAGCGCCCGGGCGCTGTCCTCCTGGTCCCCGAGTGCGGTGGTGAGCTCCACGTCGGCGCCGAGGCGGCGCAGCGCGAGGGCGAGGCAGGCCCCCGGGCCGCCGGGGGTCCGCTCGTGGCCGGAGGCGGTGAGGCTGACGTCGAAGTCGAGTTCGGAGCCGACCCAGTAGACGTCGTCGGTGTAGGTCCCGCCGACGACGTGGAAGGCGGTCACCGCACCGCCCCGGCGGCCAGTTCCTCGATGTCGGTGACGAGCGTGTCCAGGGAGGGCAGGGCGAGCATGTCGCGCTGCACTCCCCTGGCCCGCGCCCGGAAGGAGGGGTCGGCCAGCACCTCGCGGCAGGCGGCCGCCACGCGCCCGGCGTCGAGGTCCTCCCAGTCCAGGCGCCGGGCCAGGCCGAGCTCCTCGCACCTGGTGGCGACCAGGTGGTTCTCGGCGATCCAGGGGATCGCGACCATGGGCAGGCCCGCGCGCAGCGCCTCCCTGACGCTGGTGAAACCTGCGTGGGTGACCAGCAGGTCGGCCGTGTCCAGGAGGAGGGGCTGGGCGACGAAGTCCACGACGCGGACGTTGGGCGGGGCCGAGCGGCCCAGGTCCTCCGCCCGGCCGCGGCCGACGGCGACGACGGCCTCGCAGGCGACCTCGCCGAGTCCGTCGATGATGGACCGCAGCCGTGTGTCCGCGGCCCTGAACAGGGGCGCCACGGTGCCGAGGCTGGCGTAGACCAGCGGGAGGGAGTGGTCGAGCCCGCCGAGCAGGGGCGGCAGCCGGTCGCCGGGGCGGTCCACCGTGCGGTGCCGGTAGCAGCGCAGCGTGGGGATGGCCGTCTCGGCCGGGTCGTAGCCGGGCGGCATGAGGTGGGCGTGCAGGTGGGCGTAGAGGCGCTCCGCCCGGGGGTCGGGCGGCAGTCCGAGCTGCGCTCGGTGCTCGTCCAGGGGCTGCGCGAGGAGGTCGGGGGCCAGGAACTCGGTGACCCGGCCGACCACTCCGACGGAGGCGTGGGCGATCCCGGCGGCCTCGGCCGCGAGGTAGCCGCCCATGTCGTAGGCCTCGCGTACCACCGCGTCGGCGCCGCCCTCGCGGATGTGGCCGAGCACGTCGCGGGCCGTGGCGAGGGCGCCGTCGCCGGGCAGACCCTCGGAAACGAGCCGGCGCATCAGGGCGTCGACCTGTTCCGGGGGGATGCGTTCGGAGTCGAAGAGGGGGGCGAGCATGCCGGTGATCCAGTCCTTCCCGGCGGGGAGGAAGGGCAGGCCGTAGTGGTCGACCTCGTCCCGGAAGGACTCGGGGGCGCAGACGGCCACGTCGTGCCCCCGGGCCAGGGCGGTCTCCGCGACCGCGACGAGCGGTCGCAGGTGGGTCTCGACCGGCAGGGTGGTGAACAGGATCCGCATGGCGCCTCTCCGTGGGGACGACGGGCCGGGGGTCCGGTGGGGACCCCCGGCCCCGGTGCAGGGACCGTTGTGCCGGGCCCTCCCCGTGGTCGGGGACGGGTCCGGTGTGGGAAGGGCCCGGCCCGGCGGGCCGGGGCGCCCGCCCGGCGGCGTCCGCGTGTCCGGGCGGTCGCCCGGTGCGGGCCGCCGGGCGGGCCCGGGGCCGGTTCAGGGGAAGGGCCCTAGTCCACCAGTGCGGTGAGCTCGCTCTCGGTCGTGGTCTTCATGCAGACGACCTGTCCGTCGGCGTCGTACAGCGCGACCTGGCCCTGCTGGACGTAGGGCTGGCCGATCGGCGGGATGGAGGTCAGGTCGCAGTGCATGACCGCCGGCAGGCGGTTGTGCAGAGTGCCCAGGGGGGTGTCCGCCTCGACGTACACCTCCTGGACGCTGCGCACAGGGTCGGTGCCGAAGTTGACCAGGGGGTCGATCTCCAGGCGCCCGAAGGTGGGGCGCATCATCGGGTCGAGCCCGCGGCCCACGCGCAGCCGGACGCGCTCGCCCGGCCACAGCACCTCGCTGGTGCCGACGGCATCGTAGGTGATGGTCTCCAGGTCCAGCCGCAGGGCACCGTCCAGGGTCAGCACGGGGTCGTGCAGCCTGATCTCGGACTCCTCGGCCACCAGGGTGATGACCTCCTCGGGGGTGTCCGCGGAGGCGTCCCCCCCGAACTTGAGGGTGATGGTGGTCCGGACCCTCGCCTTGAACCCCAGGCTGCCGTCGCTGAGCTCGCGGCGGGGGATCATGACGTCGACCAGGTGGCTGGTCTTGGAGTGCAGCAGTTCGGCCGCGAGCGCCGGGTCGGCGGCCCGCAAGCGGTCCTTCAACGTGTCGGTGGTGGTCATCTCACGCTCCTCGTCGGTGACGAATCAGCATCAACTCCGGTCTGGATCATGCGCGCCACCCCGTCCGGACCGGTTCGGCCAGGTAGGCGTCGATTGCGCGGAGCAGCACCTCCGGGACGGGGACGGGCTCGAAGCCGTCCCCGGACCTCTTCAGCCAGGCGAGCTGCTGCTCTCCGCGGGCGACCAGGTCCTGCCGACCGGCGGCCCGCCAGTACTCGAAGGAGAGGGTCATGCGGTTCTGGACGACCTCGCCGACCCGCATCCGCACGCTGACCTCGTCGAAGGCGTAGAGCTCGTCCAGGTAGGAGCATTCGGCCCGGACGGTGACGAGGGCGTGCTCGTGGTCCAGCGAGGAGACGACCTCGGGGGCGGTCCTGCGCAGGAAGAGCTCCCGGCAGTGCCCCTGCCAGCGCAGGAAGTGGGCGAAGTACACGTTGCCCAGCTGGTTGGTCTCGTCGAGGGTGACGACGTGGCGGTACTCGAAGCTCTCAGGCACCGGCGCCTCCCCGGACCGCGACGGCGGCGACGTCGTCGCCGTCGTGGTGGACGGCGACGGTGGCCCCGCCGCCGTCCAGGAGGGTCCACGGGCCGTCCAGGCTCTTCAGGGTCATGGGGCCGCCGGGCCGGCCGGCGCACTTGCGCAGGGCCTCCGAAGCGGCCCAGACCACGGCCGCGTGCTCGTCGCGCCCGCGTCCGGGGTCGCGGTCGGCGAGGGCGTCGCGCAGGGCGAGCGCGTCGGGGTCGAGGACGTCGTCCCAGCGCACGCGCGCCTCGGCCGTGTCGGGCATCCACACCAGGTCCACCCCCACGGGGACGGGGGCGGTGGCGACCATGGTGACCGCACCGCAGTGGGTGACCGAGACCTGGTCGCCGGTGGACAGCTCGGGGCGGCCGTCGGGCCGTCCGCGGACCGTGACGCCGGTGCCGAGGAGGCGGTGGACGGCACGGGCGCGCCTGCGCACCTGGGTGTCCCCCCGCTCGACGGCCACCCGCACGCCCGCGACCCCGGTGACCTCGGCCGCCCTGCGGTCCAGGTGCGGGCCGAGGAGCTCGACGCCGACCGGGAGCGGCCCGGGGCCCATGACGTTGAGGGCCAGCCCCTCCCAGCGTTCGAGCACGGCCCCGTCGGCACCGGTCAGCTCCAGGTCGAAGACGTGCCGGCCGCCCTCCGCGTAGCGCTCCCTGGCGTGGAGCAGGGCCGGGGCGGACGCGGTGTCCAGGATCGTGACGCGCTCGGCGCCCACCGGGAGCAGGCGGGTGCCGGGCAGGCACGCCTGGAGCGCGTGCAGGGCCGCGTCCCTGCGCCCCGGGTCGCCCAGGAGCAGGCGCCCGGGAAGGTGGGGTGCGAACCAGGCGCCTCCGGGGCCCTCCTCCAGGTCCGCGACGCAGTCGTACCCGGTGAGCCGCCGGTAGGCGCCGACGCGGCGCAGGGGGCCTCCCTGGAAGAGGAGGCGCCCGTACAGGTGCTCGTCGGGACGGACCGGCACCGGGGCGTCCGGGACCACGGGGAGCACGACCCGGCGGCCCGTGTCCGGCGTGCCCGGGGACGGCAGGACCGCGGTGAAGTGGTCCACGGCGAAGCCGGTTGCGGAGCTGCGCAGGACCGTGCGGACGGTGCCGTCGGGCAGGGCGAGCGCGGCCGTCCGGAGGGTGACCTCCTCCCCCCGTCCGACGACCACCGGCGCGGTGAGCCTCAGGTCCTCCAGGACGGGGTGCTCGCGCGTGCCGGTCAGGACGGAGGCCGCCTGCGCCATGGCCTCCATGCCCAGCACCGCGGGCAGGAGCCTGTCCCCCTCGAACTCGTGGTGCTCCAGGTAGGGGTCGGTGTCGGCGCGCAGGACGGTGTCGGCGACGGCCTCGACCCCGGGGACGACCCTGCGGGGGCGTTCGAGGAAGCGGAGCATGGGCAGCTCCGTCTCCTCCGCCCGCAGGGTGGGCGCGTCGCCGTAGCGCCCGGTCACGACGACGCCGCCCGAGACGTCCGGCGAGGCGATGAGCCGGTGGAGCAGGTCGAGTCCGGTGTCGAGCGGGATGGGGTCGATGCCGCGCCGGGCCAGCGCGTCCAGGGTCCCCAGGCGTTCGCCCATCCCGGCTCCCGACCACACCGACCAGTCCACGGCGAGGGCGCGGCAGCCCTCCACGCGGGAGGCGACCTCCTCGGTGAGAGCGCCGAGCCATTCGTTGGCCAGGGCGTAGTGAGCCTCGCCGGGAAGGCCGGTGCGGGCGATGAGGGAGCCGAAGGAGACGAAGAGGCGCAGGGGGCCGGGGTCGAGCGCGTCGAGGAGGTGGAGCAGGCCGGAGACCTTGGGGGCGACGGCGTGTTCGAGCGCGCCCGGGTCCAGGTCGGTCAGGGCCGCGGGCTCGTTGGCCCCCGCGCCGTGCAGGACGCCGGTGACCGGGCCGAGCGCGTCGACGGCGGCGTGCACCGCCCGTCGCACCGAGTCGGGGTCGCGCACGTCGGCCCGCTGGTAGGTGTGGTCCACGCCGTCCTCCTCGAACCGGGCGAGGTTGCGCGCCAGTTCGGGGTCGTCCGCGGGGTCCGAGCGCCCCAGGACGGCGATCCGCGCCCCGGTGCGCACAGCGAGGGTGCGCGCGCACTCGGCCCCGATGCCCTTGCCCCCGCCGGTGACGAGGAGGACGTCGCCGGGGCCGGGGAAGCGGTGTCCGGCGGGGGGCTCCGCCAGGGGGCGGTGGCGCAGTCGCGGCTCGGTGCGCGTCCCGTCCGGGTGGTGGCGGCACTCGGCGTAGCCGCCGTGCTCGACCAGGGAGGCGGCCTCGGCCTCCACCAGGTCGGCGGCCCCGGGGGACTGTGCGGGAACGGTGACCACGGCGGCGGGCACGCCGAGTTCGAGGTGGGCGCTGCGGGCGAACCCCGCCGCCGTGGCGTGCGCGGGGCCGTCGGCGTCCTGGACGACGAGGAGGCGCCGGGCCCCGGTGAGGGCCTTGGCCGCCTCGGCGACCAGGTCGAGGCAGGCGAGGGGGTCGTCGTCGCGGGCCGGCCGCAGTACGAGGGTGCCCTCCCCCAGGTCCCGCAGCGCCAAGGCTGCGCCGAGGGCGTCGTCGTCGCGGGCGACGACGTGGGCGCCGCCCCCCGCCCCGCCGGCGGCCGGTGCCGTGCGCGGGCCCCCGGTCCCCGGGCGGGAGGGGCGCGCCTCGACGTGGTCGACGGTGAACACGCGCACCCAGGGGGCGACGCCCGCGACGGTGTCGGCCTTCCCGGTGTCCGTCCCGGTGGCCGGTCCCTCCGCCAGGAGTTCGGCGATCTGCGCGATGGTGGCCCCGGAGTGCTCGGTGAGGTGGGCGGGGACGGGAAGCGAGAGCCTCCTGGCCGCCTCGGCGATGAGCTGGGCGACGGTGATGGAGTTCAGGTGCAGGTCGGCACGCAGCCGGGTGTCCCCTGTGACCGAGGCGAGGGGGAGTTCGGCGCGTTCGGCGACCACGGCCCGGATGACGTCGGCCGGGGCCGTCCCGGCGGCCTCCTCGGCGGTGGCGCCGGGGACGGGGGCCGGCCGGCGCTCGGGCTCGGGCGCGGCGGCGGGCGCGGCCCGTTCGCAGGGGTTGGCGAGGAAGCGCTGGGGCCGGCCGGGGTCGATCGGGCGCAGGAAGCGCTGCTCGTACAGTGCCTCGACGCGTACGTCCCGTCCCAGGGCCCAGGCCGCGGCGGCGCAGCGCAGCAGTCCGCCGATTCCGTCGGAGCCGGCCTCGACGGCGAAGGCCGGGAGGCCCCGCCCCCGGGCCAGGTGGGTGAGGACGGTGTCGGGTCCGGCCTCGATCCACAGGTCGGTCCCGGCGGCGGCTTCCATGGCCCGGTCGAAGAGGACGGGGGCGGTGGTCTGGCGGACCAGGTGTTCGCGCAGGTCGGTCCCGGGGGCGAGCAGCTCCCCGGTGACGGTGGAGTAGACAGGTCGGCGCGGGTCCGTCACCTCGGCGGCGTCCAGCGCCTTGCGCAGGTCGGCGGCGGCCCCGGCCACGAGCGGCGAGTGGAAGGCGTGGGCGACCGGGAGGCGCAAGCCGTCCAGTTCCCGGACCACCCGGTCGACCGCCGCGGTGCCGCCGGAGACCACCGTGGCCCCGGGGGCGTTGAGGCAGGCGACACCGACGCCGTCGGGGAGGAGCGGCCGCACCCGCTCCTCGGGCATCGCCAGGGCGGCCATGGCCCCGTGGTCCCCGGGCAGAGCGGCCATCGCCCTGCCCCGTTCGCGCACGACGGCCGCCAGGTCGGCCTCGGAGAGGGCGCCCGCCCACGCCAGGGCGGTGAGTTCGCCCAGGCTGTGGCCGACCGCCAGGTCGGCGCGGATGCCCAGGGCGTCCAGCGCCGCGATCGAGGCCAGGGACGCGGCGACGATGCGGGGCTGGGCGACGGAGGTGTCGGCGGCCGGATCGCCCTCGGGCAGGTCCGCCCCCTCGTAGAGGTCGGCGACGGCGGGCAGCCGCCGCGCCAGCGCGCCTCCGGTGCGGCCGGCCGAGGCCGCCTGTCCCGACATCAGCAGGCCGATCCGCGCCCCGTCCCCTCCGGGCGGTGCGGTGAAGACGTCGGGGCCGAGGGTGCGGCGGCCGGCGGCGACCGCGTCCGCGGCCCGCCGCAGGAGGCCGGGGAGCCCGGCGTCCGGGGCGGCGGTGACCGCGGCCCGGTGCGCTCCTCTGCCGCGGGTGCGGGAGAGTTCGGCCGCCAGGTCGGTGTACTGGGCGTAGGACAGCGTGTCGGCCACGCGGGCGGCGTCCTCGATCCTCTCCCGGAGCTCCTCGGCGGAGTCCGCGGAGAACACGAGGAGTTCGCTCTCCTGGGGGGTGCGTCCCAGGGTGGCGGTGCGCGTGTCCAGGCCGGTGCGCCGGTGGGCGGCCAGCCCCTCGACCACGACGTGGGCGTTGATGCCGCCGAAGCCCATGGAGCTGACCCCGGCCCGCAGGGGCCTCCCCTGCGGCCAGGTCTCGGGTTCGCGGACCGTGCGCAGGCGGGCGCGGTCCCCGGAGAGCTCCTCGACGGGGTCCTCGCACCCGGCGGTGGGCGGGACGACCTGGGTGTGGACCGCCATGACGGCCTTGATGAGGCCGGCCGCGCCCGCGGCGGCCTTCGTGTGGCCGATGAGCGCCTTGACCGAGCCCACGGCGGGCGGCGGCCCGTCGCCGGGTTCCCCGACCAGGCCCGAGAGGGCCTTCAGCTCGGCCCGGTCCCCGATGACGGTGCCGGTGCCGTGCGCCTCGAAGTAGGACACGGTTCGCGCGTGGAAGCCGGCCTCGCGGTAGGCGCGGTCCAGGGCGAGGCGCTGCCCCTCGCTCTCGGGCCTGGTGATGCCGCCGGTGCCGTCCGAGGACACCCCCCAGCCCCGCAGGACCGCGTAGGGGCGCAGCCCCAGGGCCTGGGCGTCCTCCAGCCTGGTCAGGACCACCATGCCGCAGCCCTCGCCCGGCAGGAACCCCGAGGAGCCGCGGTCGAAGACGCGCATGCGGTCGCGGGCCAGGGCGCCCGCCCGGGAGAAGCCCACGAGCTCGAAGGGGTCGATGCTCAGGTCCACCCCGCCGGCGACGACGGTACGGGCCCGGCCCTCGGTGATCTCCCGGCACCCGTGGATGACCGCCAGGAGGGAGGAGGCGCAGGCCCCGTCCACGGTGTACCCGCCACCGCCGAAGCCGAAGTGCGAGCAGATGCGCCCCGCGATGGTGTTGGACAGGCTGCCGGCGAGCGTGTCGCCGTCCGGTTCGGGGAAGGGCGCCAGGAAGCGGTCGCGCAGGTCGTCCAGGAGGCCGGGGTCGGTCTCCCCGCGTTCGGCCAGCAGGCCGGCGACCACGCGGCGGACGTAGGGCCAGCGCGTCCGGAGCACGTGCGACCGGGTGAACTCGCCGGTCAGGGTGTTGCCCACGAAGACCGACGTGTCCGCCGCGCCCGCGGTCGCGTCCAGGCCGGCGTCGGAGAGCGCCCGGGACGCGGTGTCCAGGGCCAGCCAGTGGGTGAGGTCGGTGGCGCGGTAGGTGGGACCGGCCACCCCGAAGGCGGCGCGGTCGAACTCGTAGCCCTCCAGGACGGCGGCGTGGGTGACCGAGATCCGGTCGGGGTCGGTCCCCGACTCCCCGAGGTAGTCGGCGAGGTCCAGCCGCTCGGCCGGGATGCGCCGGAAGGCGCGACGCCCGGAGAGCGCGTTGTCCCACAGTTCGGCGGGGGTGGAGGCCCCTCCGTAGGTGCACGCCATGCCCACGATCGCGACGCCGTTCATCGGCCCTTCCCCCACTTCGAGAGTCCGTACAGGTACAGGCCCCGGACCGCGCACACGGCCACGAGGGCGAAGAACAGCCCGAAGACGACGTGTGCCGCGGTGAGCGCCCCGTAGACCGCCGCGACCGACAGCCCGAAGAACACCTGGTTCCTGGGGCCGGAGGGCGTGGTGGCGGGGTCGGTGACCATGTAGAAGGTGAAGAGCACGAAGGCCAGTCCGGTGACGGGTCCCAGGACGGCGGCGAGGGAGGCGTCGAGGAGCACCGCCCGCACGATGCCCTGGAGGGCGAAGCCGCCCAGCCACGCGACGACCAGCCATCCGCGCTTGGTGAGTTTGAAGTTGAGCAGGCTGCCGGTGGTGAGGATGAGGGCCGGCAGGATCCAGTCCCAGGCCCCGGACACGTTCTCCGTGAAGTGGTACGGCGGGGCGATGCCGACCCAGGTGAAGGTGACCAGGGTCGCGGCGATGCCGAAGTTGGAGGGGTTGAGGAAGTGCCGGACGCCCTTGCCCGTGTCGACCCTCAGCACGGTCTTGGAGGCCAGGGCGACGACGACGCCGAAGACGACCGGCCACACCCGCTCCCCCGAGTAGAGGAGCATCCCGACGGCGAGGGCGGTGATGTGGGCGGGCAGCAGGAAGTCGACGAGGGTCCGCGCGCCCCCGAGGAACTTGGGGCGGCGGCCGTTGAGCCGCGCGTCCAGGTACTCCAGTCCCAGTTCCATCGTGTAGGCGGTGGCCAGGGCCGCGAGGGGGACGGCGACCATCGGCTCGAAGCCCAGGTAGGCGTAGCCGAGGACGTTGAGGACCGTGATGGCGACGGCGAAGCGGCGCAGGGCGGTGAGTCGCACGTCGCGTGCGGGCGGCGGCGACGGGGCGGGGCCGCCGTCCTCGCGGTCGGTCGCTCGTACTCGGAGTTCGGTCATGATCCGCTCCCGCTGCCGGTCTCGGAGATCTCGGCGCCGTCGGTCAGGACGACGGTGTGGCGGCCGGGGGTCAGGGTGACCTCGGCCGTGTGGACGCGCCCCTGGTCGTCGCGCCAGGTCAGTTCGACCGGGACGGGGTCCCCGTCTCCGGCCTCGCCGAGGCCGATGACGAGTTCGGGCGCGTGCTTGCCGGAGTGCCCGTTGCCGCCGTCGACCTGGGCGACGTGGACCCTTCCGTCGGGCGCGGTCACGCGGACGGCGGTGCCGACGGCGGGCGTGGTGCCGTGCTCGGCGGGCCGCACGAGGTTGAGCGAGACGGAGGCGCCGGGGTCGGGCGAGTCGTTGCGGTAGAGCACCGAGGTGTCCCACTGGTTGGCGACCGCGATGTCCAGGAGTCCGTCGCCGTCGGTGTCGGCCATGGCCACGCCGCGGCTGACCGTGCTCCGGCCGACGCCCACGTGGTCGCCGATCTCGGCGAAGCGGCCCTGCCCCCGTTCCCGGGCGAAGAAGCTCAGGCCTCCGTCGCCGGACAGGTCGGTCTCGGGGCCGAGGTCGGGCCAGACCCGGGGGTCGGCGAGGAGTTCGTCGTTGACGAGGGCGACCTCCTGGATCTCCGGCCACCGGTTGACCTCCCCGGCGACGAAGCCGGTCGCTTGGACGACCTCCTTGTGGCCGTCGTTGTCGAGGTCGGTGAAGCGGATGTCCCACCCCCATCCGGAGCGGGCGAGGCCGAGCTGCTCGCTGCGGTCGCGGAAGGGCGCCCTGCCGTCGGCGATCAGGCCGTCGTCGGCGGTGTTCATCCAGATGAAGTTGCTCTCGAAGAGGGCGAACTCCTCGGTGATGTTGCTGACGGCCATGTCGAGGTGCCCGTCGCCGTCGAGGTCGCCGAAGTCGATGCCCATCCCCTTGAAGGAGTCCTCCCCCAGGACCTTGGAGCCGGCGGTGGTCGGCGTCCAGGTGCCTCCGAGCTCCGTGAACGAGGGATCGCCCGGCACGGAGTCGTTGCGCAGCAGGACGTCGGGGCCGAAGTCGTTGGAGACGTACAGCTCGGGGAGCATGTCCCCGTCGAGGTCGGCCGCGCCCAGGGCGAGGGTCCAGCCCGTGGACGCCCGGCCCTCCAGGACCCCGCCGGCTTCGGTGAAGAGGGGGCCGTCGGGGTCGGTGGAGCCGAGCAGCAGGCGGTTCTCCCCCGCGTTGGCGGCCCGGGACATGGAGTGCTGCATGGTGGGCCGCCCCCCGCCGGAGGTGTCCAGGACCGCCGCGTCGTCGGGGAAGTAGTTGCCGATGACGAGGTCGAGCGTGCCGTCGCCGTCCACGTCGGCGCTCAGGGCCGCGTTGGAGTGCCAGGTCTCGAACCCGCCGTCCAGGAGTTCGACGGCCTCGTAGGCGTCCGCGGAGGGGGCGGCGTCCCCGCCCGCCATGTGCAGCGAGGGGCTGCGGCCCCAGTAGTAGACGAGCAGGTCCATGCGGCCGTCGGCGTCGGCGTCGACGGGCTGGCAGCCCATCGGGGCCATGGTGTCGTCGTAGGGCAGGTCGCCCGTGTCGAGGACGAAGGGGTCGTAGCGGGAGGGGCCGGTCGGGGCGGGGGCGACCACGGCCCGGTCCACGCGGGGGTCCACGTAGCACAGGTCGTTCATGAGCCCGTCGCCGTCCAGGTCGGTCACGGCCACGCCCGCGCCCACGCTGGACATCCACGCCTGGATGCCCTCGTAGTCGGGGTGCAGGTCGCGGTCCTGCCTCATGGGGAGCCCGGGGGGCGGTTCGAGTTCCAGGGGAGTGAAGGAGAAGCCGGAGGCCAGGGCGTCCACCTCGTCCGCGCCGGGTTCGGGCACCCGTGCGACGAGGAAGGCGGCGGCGACCAGGAGCAGGGCGACGCCCTTGGCCGCGTGCGCGCGCAGGGGCCGGCGGGGGGACCGCGTCCGCTCAGAGGGCACTGGGGACCCCCTCCGTCAGCCGGGCCGCCACCCGCGACCGCCACACCGCGTAGGCGGGCGTCCCGGTCCGGGGCGCGTCACGGCCCCACGGCGGGAGTGCGGCCAGTTCCTCGTCGGTCACCTCCGCCGCGTCCCGGGAGCCGAGGCCCGCCAGGGTCCGCACCGCCGCCTCGGAGTCCGGCGCGACCGGTCCGAGGGTCACCAGGGCCTTGGCCGCGAACGCGGCTCCCTGGGCCAGGGCGGGTGCGTGGCCCCCGGCGGCGTCGAGAAGCCGGCCGACCCGGTCCGGCGCGGCCCCGGTGAAGGCGGCGGCCAGGGCGACACCGCTCCACAGGTCGCCGTGGAACCCGTGCGGGGCCCGGCCGACGGTGCGGGCGATCCGCTCCGGTTCGGCGCACCGGGCGAACCACAGGGCGCGGCCCGCCCCCTGCGCGGTGGCGTGGCGGACGTATCCGGGCAGCGGCGCGCTCAGCCGCCGGCCGGCGCCGCCGAAGAACACCTGGTGGAAGCCGTATCCGTCCCAGGCGAGCCAGCCCAGGAGGGGGTCGAGCTGGCGTAGGACCGGCTGCCAGAGCACGCGCGGCAGGCGGGCCAGGGCCCAGCCCGCGCCGACGTGCGCCGTGTAGGGGCTGCGGCGGGCGCGCCCGCGGAGCATGCGGGAGAAGTCGGTGCGGCGCGGGAGGCTGAGCGCGTCGGTCAGGCACAGGGCCATGGCCGCCCCCTCGTAGACGAAGCCCGCGTCGGGGCCGTACTGCTCGGGAAAGGCCTCCGGAGCCCGGGCGGGGTCGTCGAGCGCCGTGCTGTAGCCCCGGTGGAACGCCGCGCCGACGGCCTCCAGGCGGGCCACCGTCCCCGCCTCCCCCGGGTCGAACCCGCGGGAGGCGAACGTCGTCTCCTCGAGAGGGAATTGCAACACGGATCGGAACTTCGTTTTCGCCCGGCCTAGGTACATGACCACCGCCCCTGGTTGTATCGCACCCGACGAATCTACGTTCCCTCACAAACCACCCCAATAGGAAAGAGGTACCGAATCGAATACAACCGGTACCAGAAAAGTACCGTCCACTGAATCCGGTTACACAACGCATACCGAAGAACAGCTATAAAAAACGGATGATCGCCATTGTGGGAGCGGGGCTGGCGGGACTCGCCTGCGCCGACGAGCTGACACGGGCCGGGCACGAGGTGACGGTGTACGAGGCCTCCGACCGGGTCGGCGGCCGCTGCTGGACGGTCGACGCCTTCGGGGACCGCACGGTCGAGCGCGGCGCCCAGCTGATCGACTCGGGGGACACCCGGCTGCTGCGGCTCCTGGACCGCCTCGGCCTGGACACGGTCGACCTGCACGCCTCCCGGGACGCGGGGGCCGGGCCCCTGCTGTGGATCGGCGGGGCGCCCTACCCGTTGGAGGAGGCCGACGCGGAGTACCGCGAACTGGACCCGGTCGTGCGCGCCGACCGGCAGGCGGCGGGCCGCGCGCCGGGCCGCGGCCACATGACCCCCCGCGCCCTGGAACTGGACGCCATGTCCGTGGAGGACTACCTCGGGCGCACGGTCCCCGGCACCCGCCTGGCCCGCCTCCTCGGGACCGCCTACGCCTGGGAGCTGGGAGCCGACGCCGCGGAGCTGAGCGCGCTCCACCTGGTCACCCTGCTCGGCGCCAACCCTCCCGGCGAGTTCGGACTCTTCGGTCCGGCCGACGCCCGGTACGCCGTACGGGGCGGCACCGGGCGCGTGGCCGAGCTGCTCGCGGAGCGGCTGCCCGGCCGGCTCAGGCTCGGCCACGAACTGGTCGCCCTGCGCAGGGACGGGGCCGGCCGCACCGTCCTGGTCCTGGACCGGGGCGGGGGCGGGGGGGTCTTCGAGGTCCGGCCGGACCGCACCGTCCTGACCGTCCCCTTCTCCGTCCTCGGGGCGCGCGTGGACCTGTCCGGGGCTGAGTTCGGGCCGGACCGCATGCGTGCCGTCCGGGAGCTGGGGATGGGCTCGGCGGTGCGCACGCACATGGAGTTCACGGGGAGGCCGTGGACCTCGGTCGGCTGCAACGGGGCGGCCGTCTCCGACGGGGGCTTCCAGTCGTGCTGGGACGAGACCCTGGGCCTTCCGGGGGACGGGGGGTCCGCCGTGCTGGTCAACCTGCGCACCGGGCGGGCCCCCTCCGCCGACCCCGTGGCGATCGCGGACCGGTTCCTGGCCGAGTTCGATTCGCTGGTTCCGGGCGTGGCCTCGTCATGGACCGGACGCGCCGTTACCTGGGACTGGTCGGCGCATCCGTGGTCGCTCGGTTCGTACGCGTTCTACCGGCCGGGCCAGTTCGCCTCCCTGGCCGGTGTCGAAGCACTTCCGGAAGGCAACTGCCATTTCGCGGGAGAGCATACCAGTCCACACGACAGCGGCATGAACGGAGCAATATCAAGCGGGGTCCGCGCGGCACAAGAGATCATGGGTACCACCTAGGTACCAGAAGTGCCGAATGGACTTTCCAGGGCCGGATTGGATAATGTCTGGCCGGTGCCGTCCCGGCGTTCGGCCACGATGCCGCGCGCACGGGAGAAACAGGGAAAGAGGAGAACATGAGCGAAGAATTCAGCCCGACCCTCGTCATCATCAACCTCCCGGTCAAGGACCTGGAGGCGGCGACCGCGTGGTACACGAAGGTGCTGGGCCACGGCCCCTCCGGGGAGCCCTCCCCCACCGACGTGGAGTTCGACCTGCGCGAGGGCGTGAGCCTGCTCCTGACCACGGGCGACGAGGAGGCCGAGGCGGCCGGGGCCAAGGTCCTGTTCGGGGTCGAGGACCTGGACGCCGAGAAGAAGCGCCTGGCCTCGGTGGACGTCGAGTGCGGCGAGCGCCAGGAGATCCCGGACGCGCTGGCGTGGTTCGACTTCAAGAGCCCCGAGGACCACCGGCTGAGCCTGGTGCAGATGCTGGGCTGACCCGGCGGTCACAGGTCCCCGGCGGGGGCGGTCCGAGCCCGGACCGCCCCCGTCCGGCGTTCGGGGACCGGCCGCGGAGGGCTCCGGGGCCGGTCCCGGATACGGGGCGGTTGTGGTACCTATTCCCTATGGAGGAGGGCGTCCCGCCACCCTAGTGTCACGGTATGAGCGATAAGCGGACCGGCCGGAACGAAAAGGCCGATTACGGCGATGGAATAGCCGACGTATTCGACACCTGGTATGGCGAGGAAAGCGACTCCGACTGCCTGTCCGCCCTGAGCAAACTCGCCGACGGCGGCCCCGTCCTCGAACTGGGCGTCGGAACGGGCCGGGTGGCGGTGCCGCTCGCGGCGTCGGGGCTGACGGTCACGGGGGTGGAGTCCTCCCGGGAGATGATCGACCGCCTGGCCGGCAAGCCGGGAGCCGAGCGGGTCGCCGTCGTCGAGGGCGACCTGGCCGACGTCCCCGTGGACGGCGAGTTCTCCCTGGTGACGTGCGTCGACAACACCCTGTTCCTCCTGGAGTCCCAGGCCGAGCAGGTGCGCTGCTTCACCAATGTCGCGCGCCACCTGCGCCCGGGCGGCGTCTTCGTGGTGGAGGTGCCCGCCCGCGTCCCCCGGATGGACGAGGACGAGCAGCAGGGCGTGTTCGTCGAACACGTCGGCGCCGAGCGGGTCGGCCTGTGGGTCGTGGAGCACGACCGCGCCGGGCAGCGCATGTTCATGCAGCAGATCTCCTTCGAGAACGGGAGCGTGCGCCTGCTCCCGGTCCCGGTCCGCTACGCCTGGCCGGCCGAGCTCGACCTCATGGCCCAGATCGCCGGCCTGCGCCTGCGCCACCGGTGGAGCGGCTGGGACGGCGAGGCCTTCACCTCCCAGAGCGTGCACAACGTGTCCGTCTACGAGCGGATCGAGGACCACGTTGACCTCCCCTGACGCGTTCCCGCTGTGGAACAGCACCTCCATGGAGGCGTTCCTGTCCTACCTGGAGCCCGACGAGATGATCGTGGAGGGTGACGGGGTACGGGTGCGCGACGCCGCGGGCCGCTGGTACCTGGACGCCAGGTCCGGGTTCTGGAACGTGACCCTCGGCTACGGGCACCCCGGCCTGGTCGAGGCCGTGCGCGAGCAGGTCGGCCGCCTCCCCTACGGCAACATGTGGGGCTACGGCCGCCCGGCGCAGATCGCCGTGGAGTGCGCCGAGGCCCTCGTCCGGGTCCTTCCGGAGGGGATCGACCACGTCCGCTTCCAGAGCAACGGCGCCCAGGCCGTGGAGACCGCGGTCCTGCTCTCCCGCCACCTGCGCCTCCTGGAGGGCGAGCCGCACCGCACGGCGGTGGTGGGCCTGTGGGGGGGCTTCCACGGCTTCGGACCGGGCGCCAGCGCCGTCACCGGGCTGTCCTACCTCCACCACCACGCGGGCCCCCTGCTCCCCGACGTCATCCACACGCGGGCGCCCCACGGCGAGGACGCCGCGCCGGCGGACATGGCGCGCGCGCTGGAGCTCCTGGAGGACCACGGCCCCGACCGCGTGAGCGCGATCATCGTGGAACCCGTCATCGGCGAGGGGGGCCACGTCCTGACCCGCGGCCAGGCCGCGGAGCTGTCGGCCTTCTGCCGCACCCACGGGATCCACCTGGTGGTCGACGAGGTGACCACGGGCATGGGGCGGACCGGCGGCTACACCCGCAGCGCCCAACTGGGTCTGGACCCGGACATCCTCCTCCTCGGCAAGGGCCTCACCAGCGGATACGCCGGACTCTCCGCCGTCTGCCTGGGGGAGCGGGTCCACCGCGCCCTGCTCGCCGCCCCGGTGGAGAGGTTCTTCGCCACGGGCTCCACCCACGACGGGCACCCCGTCGCGCTGAGCGCGGCCCTGGCCGTCCTGCGGGCGCTGGCGGATGGCAAGGTGTTCGCGAACGTGGCCGCCCAGGGCGAGCGGCTCCGCGCCGGCCTGCTGGACCTGGCACGCCGCCGTCCGTCGGTGTCCGCCGTCCGGGGCACGGGGCTGATGTACGTGGTGGAGTTCGCCGGCGCAGCGGCCGAGGACCCGTGGTTCGTCAACAAGGCGCGCCTGGCGCTGGAGGAGCGCGGGGTGCTGGTGTCGGTGCTCAACGCCGTCCCGGCTCTCATGGTCATCCCCCCGCTCGTCTTCGGGGACGGCGACGTCGACGAACTGCTCGCCGCGCTCGACGGGGCCCTGGAGGCCCTCGCCTCGGGGTGGGCGCCCGCCGACGGGACGAAGGGCTTCGTCTGAGGCGGCGCCCGCCGGCCGGGAACCGGCCCGCACGACGACTGGAGGTCCTTCCTTGCCTCTGCTCCTCCTCTGGGACATCGACCACACGCTCGTCACGACCACCCTGTTCGACCGGCGCGCGTACCTGGCCGTCGCGACCCGGCTGCTGGGGACGGCCGACCCCGTCCTGCCGCCATCGGGAGCGGGCAGGACCGAACCGCACACGATGGCCGAGACCCTGCGGCTCAACGGGGCCGACCCCGGCGGGCCCCTGGTCGGGCGCGCGCTGGAGCTGTTCGGGGACCTGGTGGCGGGCGATCCCGGGGGCCTTCGCGCCCAGGGGCGTGTCCTGCCCGGGGCGCGGGAGGCCATGGCCGCGGCGGCGGCCCTCCCCGGGGTCCGGGCCGGGGTCGCCACCGGCAACCTGCGCTCCGTCGCCCGCGCCAAGCTGGCCGCCTTCGGCCTCGACCGGCACGTGGAGTGGGCGTGCGGAGGCTACGGCGACACCGCCGCGACCAAGGCCGGGGTGGTCCTCCAGGCACGGCACGCGGCCGGGCTCCGCGCCGGGCGGGAGTTCCCGGCCGGGGAGACCCTCCTGGTCGGGGACTCCCCGGCCGACGCCGCGGTGGCGGCGGCCGGCCACGCGCGCGTGCTCGGCGTGGCGACCGGCCGCGCCGACGCCGGCGCCCTCGCCCGTGCGGGGGCGGACGCCGTCCTGGCCGACCTGTGCGACACCCGCGCGTTCACCGCGGCCGTGCTGTCCTTCGCGCGTCACCGGGTCCCGCGGAGCCCGCGGGGAGCCGCCCCGCCGAAGGTCCCGGGCCCCTGAGACCCGCCCGGGGGCGGTGCACCCCGTCCCCGGCCCCGCGGGCGCACCCGTCCGCGACCGCCCCGCACCCCGTCCGACCACACACCCGAGGAGTCCCCCATGGCAACCCGACCTGACCCGACCACGCGCCACCGCGGCGGCCTGTTGGCCACCGTGAACAGCGACCGCCACAGGACGGCACTGTGGGTGTTCATGGTGGTCGTGGTCGCCCACTGGGCCGAGCACCTGGTCCAGGCCGCGCAGATCTACGTCCTGGACTGGCCCGTGCCGGAGGCGCGGGGCGTGCTGGGCATCCCCTTTCCGTGGCTGGTCACCTCCGAGTGGATGCACTACGGCTACGCCCTGATCATGCTGGTCGGGCTGTTCCTGCTCCTGCCGGGGTTCTCCGGGCGCTCCCGCTCCTGGTGGCTCGCCTCCCTCTGGATCCAGGTGTGGCACCACCTGGAACACCTGCTCCTGCTGCTCCAGGCCCTGTCGGGGGCGCACCTGGGCGGAGGGGCCGCGCCGATGAGCCTCATCCAGTTCGTGGTGCCCAGGGTGGAGCTCCACCTGCTGTACAACGCCCTGGTGTTCGCACCGATGGTCGTGGCGATGTACCTGCACACGCATCCGCGCCCGGACGAGGCGGCGGCGATGTCGTGCGGCTGCGCCGCGGCGCGGGAGGAGGACCCGGTCCGGTGACGCGGCCGGGCGGGGCGCGGCCGGGCCCCTTCAACGTGGTGGTCCTCCTCCTCGCGGTGCTCGTGGTCTGGCTGGGGGCCACCAGCGTGGAGCGGGTCGCGCGGGCGGCCTCGGCGGACGGCGAGCCGGGCACGTTCACCGCGGCCGGGGTGGAGTGCGTGAGCCACCTCGGCCACGAGTCCTGCACCTGCTACGGCACACACCTGCCCGACGACGGCGGGACGGCGCGCGAGGACGTCTACCTGCACGGCGCCGACCGGGCCTCCTGTGTCGTCGGCGCCGCCACCCCCTCCTTCGACGTCGGCTCGGCCACCCGCGTGTACGGCCCCGAGGGGTCGCGCGAGTGGCTGTTCACGGCGGGGATGATCCTGGCCGGGGCCGCCCTGGGCGTGTGGGCGTCGCGGCCGTGGTGGCCCCGGCGCGGGAGGCTGGGCTGACCGGGGCCCGGGCGGCCCCCGACGAAAGTCGGTTCGAAGGCCCGTCGGGTCCTCCGGCGGAGGGAGGCGCGCACGGAGCGGCCGACAGTAGCCTGCGGAGGACTCCCGCCGTTCGACCGCGGACGGCGGGCCCCGTACAGAGCCATGTGAGTGGAGAACACCCGTGCCCCCTGCCCGAAGCGCCGCGCTGGCCGCAGCCTCCGGACTGTTGCTCACCGCCTCGGCCACCCCCGCCTCGGCCGCCCCCGGCCCGGAACCGGAGTGGCGGCTGTGCTCCGAGGTCGCCCGGGGGTGGGACGAGAGCGACGACCGCACCCTGTGCGCCACCGTTCCGGTGCCCCTGGACCACGGGGATCCCGACGGGCGCACGATCGACATAGCGGTGACCCGTGTGCCCGCCACCGGGGAGAACGCCTATCCCATCCTGTTCAACCCCGGCGGCCCGGGGCATCAGGGCGTGACCATGCCCGGGCGCATCCTCGACAGCGAGGCCGCGGGCCTGGCGCTGGGCCACGACCTCGTGGGCTTCGATCCGCGCGGCGTGGGCTACAGCGACGCCGTGAAGTGCGATATGGGGGGAGCCGACCCCGACCCCGGCCTGAGCGACGAGGAGAGCGCACGGCGCGTCGCCGAGGAGCAGAGCCGGATCAACCGCGAATGCCATGCCCACGACCCCGAGCTGGTGACCTCGCTGACCGCGGAGAACGTGGCCCGGGACATGGATCTGATCCGTGAGGCACTGGGAGCGGAGACGATCGGTTACTACGGGGTGTCCTGGGGAACCCTGCTCGGCGCCGCCTACAGGTCGATGTACGACGACCGGGTCGAGGCCATGCTCCTGGACTCGGTGATGTCGCCCGAGGCCAGTGTCACCGTGTTGGACGAGGGGCAGGCCATGGCGGCCCAGGCCGCGTTCCACCGCTTCACCGACTGGGTGGCCGAGCACGACGGCCACTACGGCCTCGGCACGGAGGCCGACCGTATCCGGGACGAGGTGTACGGACTACGGGAAGAACTGACCGAAGCGCCCCGCACCGGCCCCGACGGGACGGTCGCCGACGGCGGCACCGTGACCGCCCTGCTGGCCACCCCCGAACGTGAATGGCCCGCCAACGCCCGCTCCCTCGTCACGCTCCTCGACGGAGGCGTGCCCGAGTGGGGGGTTCGCAACGGGCCCGTCCCCGGCGCCGGTTGGGACGCCGAACCCAGCGGTTTCGACGCCTTCGCGCAGGTGTCGCTGTTGTGCAACGACTCCGACAGCCCGCGTGACTTCGACCAGGTGTGGCAGAACCGGTTGGAACGGGCCGAGCGGTACCCCGTCATGGGCACCCTGGGCTTCTACGAGCACTCCTGTGTCGGGTGGCCCGAGGAGGGTGTGAAACCGGATCTGCACCGAGGGGACAGCCCCCTGCAGCTGGTGGGCCACGTCGACGAGATGGTCACCCCTCACGTCTGGGCCCTGGACATGGGGCGGGCCATCGGCGGAGAGGTCATGAGTGTGGAGGACGACGGGCACGGAACCCTCTCCGACCTGGACTGCGCCGCGGCGGCCGTCGACTTCTTCGCCACCGGGCGGACCACCACGCAGACGTGTCCGGGACCGCCCGCGCCGACCCCCGAGGACTGAGTGCGTGTCCGCCCACGGCGGTGCGCCCCCCCGCGCCCCCCGCGCCGCCGTGGGCCCGGGCGGGCCGTCAACCTCACGCCCCGCCGTGGGCCCGGACCGGCGCCCTGAGGACTCCACCGTGCACGGCCCGGTTCGGGACGGCGGCGCCCGGCATGGGCGGTGGGGACGGCAGGAGGACCGCCCGCGCTCTCCCGGAAGGGCCGACGGGGGCCGCCGGTGACCGCACCGGCCGGCTGGGGGCGTCGCCGGGGCACGGCCTTCGTGCGCGGTCCGGAAGCACTTCCCGGCCGCCCACCGCGCCCCGGCCGCCCGCACGGACTCTTCGCACGGGGCGTGTCCTGGCCCGCGGAACGGACGCGGTACGCGAGTTCATGACAGCGCGACCTGTCGCTGCGGTGCTAGGCGCAGCGCGGGCACACGCCCGAGAGCTCGAAGGAGTAGTCCAGGGACGCGAACCCGCTGTCGCGCCGCACGCGGTCGGCGACCGCCGCCAGTTCGTCCGCCTGCGCGACGTCCTCCACCCGGCCGCAGACGCGGCACAGCAGGTGGTGGTGGCGGAAGGAGGTCCTGCACAGGCGGTAGAGGCGCTCTCCCCCGGGTGAGTGGAGGGTGTCGAGGACGCCCTCCTGGGCCAGCCGGTGGAGGGTGCGGTAGACGGTGGACAGGCTGGGCGGCCCGGGGCCGCTCGAACGCCTCCCGCCGAGGGCGGCGTGGATCTCCTGGCAGCTGCGGAAGTGCGTGCTCCGGTCCAGCGCACCGAGGACGACGTCGTCGTACTGGGACACCCTGGGCATCTCAGCCGACCGCCCGGGGGCTTCTCGCGGCGGGGGGCGCGCCCGCGGGTCCCGGCGTCCTGCGCCGTAGCTCCCTTGCTCCGGTCACGTCACGGTCCTCCGGTCCTGTGACACAGACTGTATGGAAATGATTTTCATAACCGTATCATGACCGCGCCCGTACCCCCTCAAAACCCCCGCCATGGGCGCACTTGACGCCTCCCGGGGGCGGCCGTCCCCGGTCGCGGCCGTCGGCGGACGTACGCGGCCTCCCGGAACATGCCAGGCGCCGGGCCGCACCCGCGGGCCCCACCGCCCGGGACGGACGCCCCGGGTCGGTGTCAGGCTCCGAAGGAGGTCAGCGCCCCCCGGTCGTCGAACCCCGCGCCCGGCGCCCAGGCGATCTCCCAGCGGTTGCCCTCGGGGTCCGCGACGTAGGCGGACCGCCCTCCCCAGGGGCGCTCCACCGGTTCGGCCACGACCGCGGCGCCGGCCCGGACCGCGGCCGCGAACGACTCGTCCACCTGCTCGGGGCCGTCCACGTTGCAGGCGAGGGTGAACCCGGACCACCCGGCCGGGGCGGGGGCCCCGTCCGCCGCCTCGGCGGCCAGCTCCTCCAGGGGGTACAGGGACAGCAGCACCCCGCCCAGGAGGAAGCCCGACCAGCCGTCGCCGCTGGACTCCACCTCCTCCCATCCCAGGGCCCGGTAGAACCGGCGGAGCCCGGGCATGTCGCGGGCACCGAGTGTCACCACGGTCAGACGCGCAGGAATGTCACTCATGCCCGGAGACTAACGCGGCGGGGCCGTGCGCGTCCTCCACGACGGGTCGTCCTCCCCGGGCGGTCCGCGCCGGAGGGCGTCCGCGTGAAGCAGGGCGGGGACCGGACCCGCCGGCCGCGGCCGGTGCCGACGACGCGGAACCGGTTGCCCTCGGGGGGCGGTGAGCACGACGAGGCCCGGGTCGTCCGGACAGAGGGCCCGGTCGACGCGTTCGGCGCTCCGGCCCGGGATTCGCGGCCCGACCCCTCCACATCGAGATGTTCTCAGCATCCAGATTTTGTGAGTATCCTGATGGCGTTGGCACGGAGAAAGGGGTGGTGATGGTCCGACAGGATCGGGCACGGCGGCGGGGGCCCGCCCGCACGAGCGCGGCGAAGGCGCGGCCCACGGGACACGGCCGCGGGACCGGCGGCGTACGGCCCCGGGGGGCCCGCACATGAGCGGCCCCGCGACGACCGGCGCCGACCTGCTGGTGCTGCACGCCCTGCGCTGCGGCGGCCACTCCGGCCTCTCCCGCGTGGCCGAGACCACGGGGCTGGCCGTGTCCGAGGCCGAGTCCGAGCTGATCGACCTGGCGGTCGCCGGCCTGGTGACCCGCGCGGCCGGCGACTTCGGCGGGTGGGGCCTGACGGAGGCCGGCCGCGCGGCGGACGCCGAGCGGATCACCGGGGAGCTGGAGGCGGCCGGCGCCCGCACCGCCGTGACGGCGGCCTACGAGGACTTCCTCGTGCTCAACCCCGAACTGCTCGACCTCTGCACGGCCTGGCAGCTGCGGTCCGTCGACGGCGTCATGACCGTCAACGACCACGGCGACCCGTCCTACGACGCCCGCGTCCTGGCCGCGTTCGCCGGGTTGGACCGGCGGGCCGCCACCGTCTGCGCCGGCCTGGCCGCCGCGCTGCCCCGGTTCGGCCGCTACCGGACCCGCCTCGCCGGGGCCCTCGAACGCGCCCGGGCCGGCGCCCTGGAGCACGTGACCGACACCACCGCGTCCTACCACACCGTGTGGGCCGAGCTCCACGAGGACCTGCTCGCCACCCTGGGGATCCCCCGATGAGGTGGGTGCGCCCCCTCTCGGCGGGGACCCGGGGGACGGCGCGGACACTGGGCGCCAAGGCGCACGGCCTCGTGCTCCTGCACCGCCTCGGCCTGCGGGTGCCCCCGGCGTTCGTCGTCACCACACAGGCGTGCCGCGCCTTCCTGCGCGACGGGCGCCTCCCCGAGGGCCTGGACGGGGAGCTCGCGGCCGCCGTGGGCGGTCTCGAAGCCGCCACGGGGCGCCGCTTCGGCGGCCCGCGGCTGCCGTTGGCGGTGTCCGTGCGCTCCGGGGCCGGTGTGTCGATGCCCGGCATGATGGACACGGTCCTCAACCTCGGCCTCACGGACGGGGCCGCCGCCGGGCTGGCCGCCGAGACGGGCGACCCCCGGTTCGCTCTGGGCTCGCGGCTGCGGTTCCTGTCCACCCTCGCCTCCGCGCTCACGGACGCGGACGGCGCCGGCACCGCCCTCGGCGGAGCCCCCGAACAGGGGGACACCGACGACGGGGAGGCCGACCCCGCCGGTGCGATCGCGGCGCTCCAGGACCGCATCCGGCGGCGCCTGGGACGGCCGGTCCCCGACGAGGCGGCCGCGCAGCTGGAGCTGGCGGTGGGGGCCGTGTTCTCCTCCTGGGAGTCCCCGCGCGCACGCACCTACCGCGACCTGCACGACATCCCGCACGACCTGGGCACCGCCGTGGTCGTGCAGGCGATGGTGTTCGGCAACCGCGACGGGCGCAGCGGCAGCGGGGTCGCGTTCAGCCGCGACCCCGACACCGGTGGGAACGCCCCCTTCGGCGAGGTCCTGTTCGGCCGCCAGGGCGATGACGTCGTCTCCGGCAGGGCGGCGACCCGGCCCCTGCGCGAACTCGCCGACCGGGAGCCGGCCGTGTGGGCGGGCCTGCTCGACGCCCTGGGCCGGATCGAGGAGCACTACCGGGACGCGTGCTACGTCGAGTTCACCTTCCAGTCCGGCGAACTGTGGCTGCTGCAGGTCCGGCCGGGCCGGTTCGTCGGGGCCGCAGCCGTGCGCGTGGCCACCGAACTCGCGGACGAGGGCGTGATCGGACGCCGCGAGGCGCTGCTCAGGGTCTCGCCGCACGACCTGCGGCACGTGCGCACGCCCCGGCTGGACCCGTCCGGGGAGGCCGACGTGCTGGCCCGGGGGCTGGGCGCGTGTCCCGGGATCGCCGTCGGCGGGGTGGCCACCACCTCCGAGGCGGCGGTGCGCATGGCCGCGGACGGACCGGTGGTCCTCGTGCGTCCGGAGACCTCCCCGCACGACATGCGCGGCCTGGCCGCCGCCGCGGGGGTCGTCACCGCCCGCGGGGGTCCGGCCAGCCACGCCGCGGTCGTCGCGCGCGCCATGGGCAAGCCCGCCGTCGTGGGGGTCGCCGGCCTGTCCGTGGGAGCCGACTGGATGGAGGTCGGCGGACGCACGCTGGGCGAGGGCGGCCTCGTCACCGTCGACGGCACGGGCGGCGAGGTCGCCCTCGGGCGCCCCCGCGTCGTCGCCACTGCCGCCGACGAGCACCTCCACCGGCTGCTCGCGTGGGCCGACGACGTGTCGGGGGACCGCTCCGGACGCGACGAGGCCGACCGCCTCGAAGCCGCCCGTGCCGTGCTCGGGCGCGGCCGGCGCCGCGGCTGAGGCCGTCCGCGTCGTCCGGCGGCGGGGCCGGCGGCCGGGCCGCCCACGGGGCGGTCCGCAGGGGCCGCCGCACCGCCCCGTGCCCCCGGCCGGGAACTTGGTAGGGTGCGCTGGTCGCACCGCGCGAAGAGGTGCGGCGCCGCTCGAGGGAGAGGGGCCCGGCGGGGATGCAGGCGTCGAAGGTCTCGCACGCGATGGCCGCGGCCGTGTCGGTCGCCTCCTCACTCGGCCTGGCCACGGACGACGCGATCGTCCTCCACGACTCGAACAAGCTCACCCTGCGTCTGCTGCCCTGCGACGTCCTGGCCCGGGTGGCGCCTGCGGCGGACCACGTCGCGCAGTTCGAGGTCGACCTCTCCCTGCGCCTCGTCGGCTCCGGGTGCCCCGTGGCAGCGCTCGACCCCCGGGTGGAGCCGCGTGTGTACGAGCGCGACGGCTTCGTGGTCACGCTCTGGACCTACTACGAGCCCGTGGCGCCCCGCGCGGTCCCGCCGGCCGGCTATGCCGCCGCGCTCGGGCGGCTGCACGCCGGCATGCGCGGGCTCGACGTCCCGGCTCCGCACTTCACGGACCGGGTCGAAGAGGCCCGGCGGCTCGTGGCCGACCGCGACCGCACCCCGGCTCTGGCCGACGCCGACCGGGACCTGCTCGGCGACACGCTGCGGAGCCTGGGACGGGTGGTGGGCGAGCGCGGCGGCGCCGTGCAGCTGCTGCACGGGGAGCCGCACCCGGGCAACGTGCTCGCCACGCGGAGCGGTCCGGTGTTCGTCGACCTGGAGACGTGCTGCCGCGGCCCCGTCGTCTTCGACCTCGCCCATGCTCCCGAAGAGGTCGGCGAGCACTACCCGGGTGTCGACCACGAGCTGTTGCGCCGGTGCCGGATCCTCGTGCTGGCGATGGTCACGGCGTGGCGCTGGGACCGGGAGGACCGGTTCCCGGACGGGCGCAGGCTGGGCGAGGAGTGGCTCGGCCGGATCCGGACGGCACTCGGCCACGACGGTCCGGACGCCCGTGGCCGGGAGCGGCCCCCTGTGTCGTAGCCGGTCGGCCGCCGGCGCCGGGTCCGCCGTGGTCCCGACCCCGCCCGCCCGCCCGCGGGCGGGCGGGCCCTCAGGGCCGTACGCCGGGCCCGAAACCCGTCCAGCGCAGTTCGGGCGGGAGGTGGCCCATGTCGTTGTACGTCAGCACCGTGGATCCCGCGCCGTCGCGGTACTCGATCACGGTGAGCGCCGTGTTCGCGCAGTTCAGCCCGATCCAGCGCGCGGGCGGCGCGTCGAGGGCGTGCCTGAGCAGCCAGGCCGCCGGGTAGGCGTGGGTGACCAGGACCTCGTGGGTCACGGCGTCGGCGGGACGGGCGAACCTGCGGACGAGGGCGTCCGCGAGCTCCCTGCCCGAGGCGGCCTCCGCGGCGTCGTACCCGTCGAAGAACCCCGCCCACCCGGGGGGCTGCTCGTCCGGCACGTACGGGACGTGGTCGACCAGTTCGGCCGCCTCCCGCACGGGGGCCCCGCCCAGGCGCCCGCCGATGATCCGGGCGGAGCGCTCCGCGCGGGCGAGGGGCGAGTGCCACACGGCGTCGACCGGCAGGGGGGACAGGCGCTCCCCGAGCAGTTCCGACTGCCGCCGCCCGGTGTCGGTCAGCTCCCCGAAGGGGTCCGCCTCGCCGTGCCGCACCACGTACAAGTGCCGAGTCGCCATCGTCGGACCGTGCTCCCCACCGTTTCGCGTCCGGGGTACGGCGGCCCCCGCGCGGCCCCCGGGGCGCGGGGGCGCCGCGTCGGGGTCGGGCGGGGCGCCGGCGCCCCGAAATTCCCATACTCACAACATCCAGATGACAATAACATCCGAATGGGGGCGGACGGAAGCCGGGGAGGAGCCGCCCCGGGGGCCCGCAAGAACCGGACCTGCGGCTCCGGCCGGGAAAGGCGGGCGGACGAGCCGTCCCCGGGCCGGGGCCGCACACGCGCGCCCGCCGAGCTCACGCGCGGCGCCCGGACCGCTTCCCGCCCTCGGCCTTGGGCCGGTCGCGCATCTCCACGTAGGGCTCCTCGCCCGGGGGATGCCCCGCCTCCTCCGCCCGGCCGCGCTCGATCTCGGCGTTGAACTCCTCGCCCAGCAGGATCGCGATGTTGCTGATCCAGAGCCACACGAGGAAGATCACCACGGCCGCCATGCTCCCGTAGGTCTTGCTGTAGGAGGCGAAGTTGGCGACGTAGAAGGCGAACGCCAGCGAGGCGAGGAGCCAGATCACCACCGCGAGCAGGCTCCCCGGGCTGACCCAGCGGAAGCCGCGCCTGGCGTTGGGCGAGGCCCAGTACAGCAGGGCGATCATGAAGGCCACGACGACCAGCAGCACCGGCCACTTCGCGATGCCCCAGACCGTCACCGCCGTGGGACCCAGTCCGAGCAGCTGTCCGATGCGCTCGGCGATCCCGCCCGAGGCCGCGACGGCGACCACGGTGAGGGTCATCAGGACCACGAGCAGCAGGGTGACGCCGACGCGGACGGGCAGCGTCTTCCAGACGGGTCGCCCCTCCGGGACGTCGTAGACGATGTTGGACGCCCGCATGAAGGCGGCGATGTAGCCCGAGGCCGACCACAGGGCGACGGCCAGGCTGATGACGCCTACCAGCCCGGCGACGCCGGCGCTGCCCTGGAGGTTCTCGATGGCGGTCGTCACCAGGCCGGAGACGTCCTGGGGCAGGACGGCCGAGGCGTTCTCGGTCAGCGTCCGCGTGGCTCCCGGCCCCGCGAGGCCGAGCAGGGACACCAGCACCAGCAGTGCCGGGAAGAGCGACAGGATCGCGTAGTAGGTCAGTCCGGCGGCCAGGTCGGTCACGTTGTCCGCGCCGAACTCGCGGAACGTCCTTCGCAGGGAGCCCCACCACGAGGACTTCGACATGCGGGTCGGCGCCGAGGCCTCTTCCGCCGAAGGGCGTCCGCCGCCGGGTTTCTCGTCGCGCTGACGGGCCATCGGCCACTTCCTTCCTCTCCCGCTCCGGCGGGTCCGCCGGAGCCGAGGCCGTGCCCTCCCGGCCCGCCACCGTGGCCGGCCGGGTGGGAGCGCGGCGAGGACACGGCCCGCGGTCTAGGAACCGCGGATCTCCTCCGAGGCGCTCTTGGCCTCGTGCTGGGCCTGCTCACCGGTGGCGTGCGCCTTCTCCGAGGCGCTCTCCTTCAGGTGCTCCCCGGCGCCGCGGGCCGACTCGGTGGCCTGTTCCCTGACCCGGTCCACGGACTCGGAGACGGCCTGTTGGACCGGCTCGATCATCCCGCCCGCACGGTCCTGGACCTGCTGGGCCGCCTGCCGCTCCGCCCTGCTCTCGGAGAGGAGGGAGGCGGCCAGCAGTCCGGCGCCGAAGGCGATCAGGCCCGCGGCGAGCGGGTTGCCCTGGGTCTGCTGGAGGGCCTGCTGGGGAGCCGACCTGACCGCGCCGGCCATCTGGTCGGCGTTCTGCCGGATCGAGCCCCCGGCGGAGTCCCCGCCGGATCCCGGGGACGGCATCGACCCCATGACGCGCTCCTTCATGTCGTGGGCCCTGCGGCGCATCCGGTGGGTGCGCCGGTCGATCGCGTTCTTCGGGTTGGCGCGGCTCACCAGACGGTCCGTGTCCTCGGTCAGCTCCGCGCGCGTCCGTTCGATGTCCTGCCTTATCCGGTCGGATGTTTCGCCCATCGGGCATCCTCCTTCAACGTCTCGATGGTGCGGTCGGGCCGGGGCGAGACCTCGCGCATCCGGCTGCGCCCCATGAAGAACATGACCGCGCCCGCGATCGCCCACAGCACCGCCACCACCAGGGCCGACCAGCCCAGGCCGATGAGTTCGGCGAGGCCGAACACGGCCGCGAGGCTGAGCAGCACCACCGTCATGTAGCCCGCGAAGCCAGCCCCGCTCAAGAGCCCGGCGGCCTTGCCCGCCTTGGCGGCCTCCTCGCGGAGTTCGGCCTTGGCCAGGGCGAGCTCCTGGCGGAACAGCGTCTGGAGGTCGGTGGTCACCTCGCCGACGAGTTCGGACAGGGACCTGTCGTCCTGGACCGGCTCCGGCCGGATCCGGTCCCGTGTGCTCGGTGAGGGCCTGGGAACCGTCGCCATGTCAGCCTCCCCCGCTTCCCCGGTCCCGGCCCGGCCCCTCCGAGGCCGCGGCCGGCGGGACCGCCTCGCCCGCCACCGGGTCCCCCTGCCGCGGCAGTGAGGTCCCCCCGCGCCCTTCGACCGCGGGCGTCCCCCGCCCGGAGGCGTCGCCTCCGCCGGGTCCCCCCTGGCCGGAGACCGAGGAGGACACCTTGAGGACGCGACCGAGCGCGAACCCGGCCACGGCGGCCCCCACGAGGAACGCCACCGGCCTTCGCCGGGCGAAGTCACGGGCCTCGTCCAGCAGGCCGTCGACGCCCCGCTCGTCCAGGAAGTCCGCGGCGCCGCGGCCGCCGTCGGCGACCTGTCGGACCACGTCCCCCACGGGCGACCCGTCGTCCCCGTGCTCGGCCATGGACCCCAGCTCCTGCGACCACTGCCGCAGGTTGCCCGAGGCCTTCCGTGTCTGGTTGTCGGCCTCCTCCCGGAGGCGGTCCTGCACGTCGCCGACGACGTGCCCCGTCTCCGCGCGGGCCTCTCCGGCGAGGGAACGCGCCTGCTCCTTCGCGGTGGACGCGACCTCGCCCGCCGCCGCGCGAGCCGTGTCGGCCTTCTGGCCGCCACCGCTGTCGGGTCCGCCGGACCCATCCTGCGGGTGCATCACCACAACCTCCTCGGATCGGCTGGTCATGCGTTGGGACGCGCGTACCCCGCACTCGTGCCGGTACGCACGGGAAGGCCGCGAGTGTGCATTCCTGGACGTTCCTTGTCGTGTTCTTTCCCGCGGGGTTGCGGACCGGTGGCGGGGCGCCGACCCCGGGCAGACCCGGCCCGCCGGGAGGAGGTCCCCGGAAGAACGGTCCGGGGGCGCACTCCCCCGGCCGGCGGTCCCCTGCCGGGGGCCGTGGAGGACCCCGCGGGCCCGGTCCCGGGCGCAGGGGCCTTCCGCCGGGCGTTCGCCCGGCGCCCCGGGGGCGTCGGCCCGACCGGCACCGGGCCACCCGGTGCGCTCCACCGGGTGGCCCGCTTGTGCGCCGTTTCGCCGCGCGGGGTAGTAACACACCAGGTCACCGGCCCCGACGCGGGGTGGCCCGCACCCCTCTCCCTCCCTTGGAGGCCCCCATGTCCCACGGACTCGCGCGCGGTCGGAGGCACCGCGCGGACGAGTCGGCCACGGCCCGCCCGCGCAGCCCGACGGCGACCCGAACGTCTCCGGGACCGTGTGCCCCCGGAGCCGGCCGCGACCGGACCGCGGTCCGCGGACCGCGGCGACGACACCACACCGCGGGGCTCCACGGGCCCGCACGCACAGACGGAGGGCGACATGGTCGGACTCGAGCTGAACGACACCGGTGAGCGCGTGAAGTACCTCCAGGAGCTGCTCACCTTCGCCGGGTTCCCTCCCGGCGCCATCGACGGCGTCTACGGCGCCAGGACCGCCGACGCGGTCCTCGCCTGCAGGAGGAGCGAGGGGTCCAACGCGACCTCCGGGAACTCGGTCACCGGCGCCGCCGCCAAGCAGATCCTGACCGCTTTCGTGAGGAGGGTGCCCCGGTAGGGCGCACCGGCCCCGCAGACCGGGGCGGGGGCCGGCAGGACGTCCGACCCCCGTCCCACGGAAGCCGCCGCCCCTCCCCCGTGTCGAGGCCACCGGGGAGCGGTGCGGCGGCTTCCACCCACGGGCGTGCCCCTCCGTCCCGGGCGGGCGGGGGCGCCGCCCGCGGGTGCGCGCGCGGGTCCGC